>NZ_JAGPYL010000060.1:0-41457 GCF_018070095.1 Micromonospora sp. U56 | reverse complement strand
GCCGGCCGCGAAGAGCCCGTCGCCGTCCCGCCAGGCGACCTGCCGGCCGTCCGGGCTCAGCACGACCGCCTCGGCACCGGCCAGCAGCACCTGCGGGGCGGTGCCGGACGGCACGACCCAGAGGGTGCGCCCGGCCGGGGTGGGTGCCCCCACCAGCAGCCAGCCACCGTGCTCGGGCAGCCGCTGGGCCCGTTCGACCGGGCCGATGCCCAGGTCGTACCGCTTTCCCTCGGCGGTGACCAGCGCACCGCCGACGATGAGTTCGACGTCTCCCCCGGCGCGCGGGACCGGTGGGGCGGGGGCGACCGGCCAGGCGGCCGCGGTGGCCGCGCCGCGCGGGTCGCCGAGCACCACGGTGGGCGTGGTGGAGCGGCCGGGGTGGCCCCCGAGCTGCGCCATCCCGGCGGTCACCGCCGCCGTGGCGACCGCCGCCAGCGACAGCCCGGTCAGCGTCCGCCGGTGACGGATCCGCCGGGCCCGGCCGATGGCCAGCCCCGCCGGGTCGGCGGCCAACGGCGGAGGCACGGCGACCCGGCGGGAGAAGGTCTCCCGCAGCGCCCGCTCCAGGTCGTCCTGCGTCACAGCCATTGGACGCTCCGGGCCGCCGGTCTGGTTGTCCCGGGCTGCCGGGGTCGGCTTCACCGGGTCTCCGCCGGGACGGCCGCCCGGGGGCGGACGGCGCCGGGCACGGGCAGTTCGGGCCGTCGACCCGTTCCGGCGGGCACGTCCCGGCCGGCACCGCGGGCCTCGGCCGGGCGGGGCGACGGGGTGGTCGCGCCGCTCCCGGCCGTCCGCCCCGGTCGCCCGGCCTGCGGGGCACGCCGTGGGCCGGCGGGTTCCGGGGGTACGACCGCAGCCGCCCCGGACGACGCCGGCCGCCCTCCGGTCGGGGTCGCCGTCTCCGGCAGTTCCCGGGCCGCCTCCTCGCCGAGTCGACGGCGCAGGGTGGCCAGCGCGCGGGAGGTCTGGCTCTTCACCGTGCCGGGCGAGATCTCCAGCAGCGCGGCGGTCTGCGCCTCCGACATGTCCTCGTAGAAGCGCAGGACCAGCACGGCCCGCTGCCGGGCGGGCAGCGCGGTCAGGTGCCGCCAGAGCACGTCCCGGTCGAGCTGCTGCTCGATCTCGTCGACCCCGGCCCGCTCGGGCAGCACCTCGGTGGGGCGTTCACCGTGCCAGCGCCGCCGCCACCAGCTGGTCGAGGTGTTGACCATGACCCGGCGGGCGTACGGCTCGATCGCCTCGATCCCGCCGAGCCGCTTGCAGGCCAGGTACGTCTTGGTCAGCGCGGTCTGGAGCAGGTCCTCGGCGGTGGCCCAGTCCCCCGCCAGCAGGTACGCGGTGCGCAGCAGGGCACTGGAGCGCGCCGCGACGAAGTCGCGAAACTCCTCCTCGAGCGGATCCCGCTCGGCCACACGTCACCTCCGCACCCCGTCCCTGCAGGCAGGGTGCCATGGCCGAGGCGGCGGGGTCGACGGCGAAAGGTTCGCAGTTCCTCCGATGAACGGACGAAAAGCTTCAGGCGCCGTCGTCGGCCTTGGCCTCGTCGGCCTCCTTGCCCAGCCGCGCCTCGACCGCCTGCGGCTCGTACATCTCCTCGACCACACGCAGGTAGAGCTCGTTCGGGTTGGGCAGATTCTTGATCTCCCGCAGCGCCTGCTCCTGGCCCGCCGACTCCAGCACGAAGGTGCCGTAGTTGAGCGCGCGGCCGGTCGGGGTCTGCTCGTACTTCATGTCGGTGACCCGGACCAGCGGCATCATGGCGACCCGGCGGGTGATGATGCCGTTGACCACCATGACCCGCTTGTTGGTGAGGATGAAGCGGTCGTACCACCAGTCGGCGACCCGCCAGGCGACCCAGCCCATCACCGCGAACCAGAGCAGCACCGCGACGGTGGTGAGGGCGCCGACGTCCTGCCCGGCGAGGAAGCCGGAGAGGTAGCCGAGGATGAAGGTCGCGGCGACGCCGACGACGATCGGGGTGGCGAGGTGGATCCAGTGCCGCTTCCACTCGCCCCGGTAGCGCTCGGTGGGGAAGAGGTAGCGGGCGACCAGCGAGCTGGGCTCGTCCTCCAGGGGCAGCACCCGCCGGGGACCCATCGGCATGCCGGAGGCGTCCACCCGCAGCCCGGCCAGCTCCTCCTCGGAGATGGTGGCCTGCTGGTAGCCGGCCTCCGGGTCGCGCGCCCAGGTCCGCCCGGAGCGGCCCTCACCGGCGTATCCCGGCCCCTCGCCGTAGCCGATGTCGTCCGAAAGGGACGGACCGTCACCCAGGCCCGGGCCGGAGCCGTAACCCGGACCGTCGTCGGGACGGAACCGCGGGATCGGCTCGGTGTCCCGCTCCCGGCGCTCCCGGTCGGGGTCGTCGGGATCAAAGGGGGGTCCGGAGGGGCTGCCCATGGGCGGTCAGGCGACGAGGCTGGTGAAGAAGTCGCCGAAGCCCTGGGCGATGTCCATGATGCCGCCGCCGAGCGACTTGAAGACGTCCGCGGCGGAGTTCGGCCGGTAGGCGACGAAGAAGATCAAGAATGCGACGCCGGCCCAGGTGAGGACCTTCTTGACCATAGCGGGCCATCCTCTCGCGCGGGGCCGGGTCCGTTTACCGCAGCGGCACCCAGAGTATCAGTATGGTGTCGTACAGTGAATATCTGCGTCCGTTCCCTGACAAGTCCGTCAGGGCGGTCAGGCCCTGCCGTGCAGGTTGGGTGACGGCGCGCCGTACACGAGCTCGGGCGGTGTCCACTCGGAAAGGTCGTGCAGGACGACGTCTTCCGCGAGGAGGTGACCCGCGCTCGCCGGCCAGGCTATCGCATGCAGCCACATTCCCCGAGCCTCGCCCGCGTACGCGCTTCGATCCGCCGCCGAATTCACCAGCCACAGTGGAGTGGGGTGGCCGCCGACCTTGATCCGGGCCGGCTCGACGTGCTCCGGGTGGCCGAGCCCGGGGCCGGGGCCGGTGAGCGCCTCCGCGAGTTCGGGCCCCGGGTCCGGTCCGGACACCCCGGCGAAGCGGGTGCCCAGCCCGACGCCCGGCTCCTCGGCCACCAGCAGGAGTTCGGCCGGTCCCCCGCCCAGCGGGGCCGGACCGGCGCAGGCGACCGCCGTCGCCCGTACGCCGGAGGAGTCGTCCCCGGCCCAGCCGACCCCGGTGACCGTCCAACCCTGCGGCAGCGGCCACGGACACCAGAGCGGCACCCGGGGTCGCTCGGCCTTCTCGTCGGCGACGACGCGGTCCACCACGCTCGCCATGATCTCGGCTCCGATGTTCTCCGGAACGTGCAGCGGCGCGACCGGGCCGCACCGCGCGCACCGCGACTCCGGGTGCATCAGGTCGGGGAGCCGGACCTGCCCGGCGCACC
Organism: Micromonospora sp. U56; assembly: GCF_018070095.1. Taxonomy (NCBI): domain Bacteria; kingdom Bacillati; phylum Actinomycetota; class Actinomycetes; order Micromonosporales; family Micromonosporaceae; genus Micromonospora; species Micromonospora sp. U56. The sequence goes on along the minus strand of NZ_JAGPYL010000060.1, from coordinate 38,101 downwards.
TCGGACAACTCACCACGACACTCACATCCCCACCGTGGCCCCCTGCCACCGGCCCGTCAAGCGGAGCGGCCGTTTCCGTTCAGCGAGCCCTGGGCGACCTCAGCCGGGCGGCGGGCCGGCGTGGGCGCGGATCCAGGCGTGCATGGCGATGCCGCTGGCCACGCCGGCGTTGATCGACCGGGTCGAGCCGTACTGGGCGATGGAGAAGAGCTGGTCACAGGCGGCGCGAGCCGGGTCGGACAGGCCCGGTCCCTCCTGGCCGAAGAGGAGCACGCAGCGGCGGGGCAGGGTGGTGGTCTCCAGCGGCCGGGAGCCGGGCAGGTTGTCGATGCCCACCACCGGCAGATCCCGCCCGGCGGCCCAGGCGACGAACTCCTCGATCGTCGGGTGGTGCCGGACGTGCTGGTAGCGATCGGTCACCATGGCGCCGCGCCGGTTCCACCGGCGCAGTCCGACGATGTGCACCTCGGCGGCGAGGAAGGCGTTGGCGTTGCGGACCACCGCGCCGATGTTGAAGTCGTGCTGCCAGTTCTCGATCGCCACGTGGAAGTCGTGCCGGCGCTCGTCCAGGTCGGCGACGACGGCCTCGCGCCGCCAGTACCGGTAGCGGTCGACGACGTTGCGCCGGTCGCCGGCGGCGAGCAGCTCCGGGTCGTAGCGCGGGTCGTCCGGCGGGTCGCCGGGCCACGGTCCGACACCCACGTCGAGCTGGTCCTCGGTCACGGTCACAAGAGGGTACGGCCGGCCGGGGCACCGCCGGACGCCACCCCGGTCACCGCAGCCCCAGGGCACCACCGAGCCGGTCCAGCAACCGTCGGTCGGCGGGACCGGGCGGATCGCCGGCCCGGCAGACCCGGGCGGCCACCGACTCCACCCACTGCCGGTACGCGGCCGAGTCGGCCGGGTCGGCCCGCCGGCCTAGTACGCGTACCGCGGCCCGGCAGGCGGCGAGGAGGTCGACCAGGTCGGTGAGCTGGTCGGCCTGGGCCGGCGCCCCGTCGTGGCGGGCGTAGATGGCGGTGACGACGGCGCGTACCAGGTCGCTGTCGGAGGCCCGGCCGGCGGCGACGGCGTCGAGCCCGGCGAGCCCGGCGGCGACGCCGCGGGGCGGGCGGCCGGGGGTGGGGGAGGCGGCGGCCACGAGTACCCGGCCGGGCAGGGTGGTGAGCAGGTCCCACTCGGCGGCGGAGTAGACGGCGGTGGTCAGCGGTGCGGCACGGCGTCCGGCAGAGGGCGGCTCTCCGGCGAGGGAGTGGCTCATCTCAGACCTCCGGCGTCAGCATATGCCCCGGATCGCGAAAAGGGCCCCTTCCCGACCAGAACACGGCGGGAAGGGGCCCCGTCGGGGCTGCGGTCAGCGGGGCTCGGGGAAGCTCGGCCGCTCCGGGTCGACGCCGTCCGGCACCGCCGCGGCGGCGTACTCCTTCTTGGGGACCATGACCTTGCGCCGGAAGACGCAGACCAGGGTGCCGTCCTGGTTGTAGCCGCGGGTCTCCACCGCGACGACGCCCCGGTCCGGCTTCGACCCGGACTCGCGCTTGTCCAGCACGGTGGTCTCGCCGTAGATGGTGTCGCCGTGGAAGGTCGGCGCGACGTGCCGCAGCGACTCCACCTCGAGGTTGGCGATCGCCTTGCCGCTGACGTCCGGCACGGACATGCCGAGAAGCAGCGAGTAGATGTAGTTGCCGACCACCACGTTGCGCTTGAACTGGCTCGCCGACTCGGCGTAGTGCGCGTCCATGTGCAGCGGGTGGTGGTTCATGGTGAGCAGGCAGAAGAGGTGGTCGTCGTACTCGGTCACGGTCTTGCCGGGCCAGTGCCGGTAGACCGCGCCGACCTCGAACTCCTCGAAGTAGCGGCCGAACTGCATCCTTGTCCCCTTCGACGGGCGGCGATGGAGTTCGGCACAGCATGCCTTACCGGTGGTTAAGGCGATGACGGGGGCGGAGGCCGAGTGGAAATGTCACACCGGGCGCATCCGGGGGGAGACGCAATGAGCGGCGGGGCCCTCCCCGGCACCCGCCGCCCACGCTCTGATGCCAGAGATTCTGCCGTACGCGGTGTACACATCGACAGAGACGGACGTCACATTTACCGTTTTGTGACATCACTGTGAGTAGTCGACGGCATCGTGCTATGCGATCTCTAGCCGCACGATCACCCCTTGTCAAGGCTGAAGTTACCGATTCGTACCGGCCAGTGGCGTGGATCTCCTTGGAAACGCTCCCATCACGGGAGGTGACGCAAGTGCGTGGTGCATTTGCGTTCCGCAGCGCGGGATCGACAGATGCGGTTCGATGGTTCCCGGCCCGCGGCCGGCCCCGCCCCGGGCCGCGCCGGTTTCGGCCCGCCCGGGCCGGGAATTCAAGCGGGGCTGCCCTGGTTCTACGGGACGAAAAAGCAATCCGCTGATCGGAGAGTGCAATGGCAACGGTTGAGCTGACCACGGCCAACTTCGACGAGGTGACCGGGAGCGACGGCATCGTGCTGGTCGACTTCTGGGCCGATTGGTGCGGCCCGTGCAAGCGGTTCGCCCCGGTCTACGAGCGCTCCTCGGAGAAGCATTCGGACATCGTCTTCGGCAAGGTCGACACCGAGGCACAGCAGGAGCTCGGCGCCAAGTTCGACATCCGCTCCATCCCGACGATCATGGCGATCCGGGACGGCGTGATCGTCTTCGCCCAGCCGGGCGCGCTGCCCGAGTCGGCGCTGGAGAACCTGATCGAGCAGGTCCAGGCCCTCGACATGGACGACGTGCGCAAGCAGCTGGCCGACCACAAGCACTGAGCACCACCCACGATGGCCGGGCTCCCACCAGGGGGTCCGGCCATCGGCGTACCCGCCGACACGCAGGGCCAGCGGCAGACCGCGCAGGGACACCGTCGCGACGTCCCGGTCCCGTATCGTCACGACCCGATGGAGACGTTGACTCCCCGCGGCCGCGCGGTCCGGCTGGGCGCGACCGCGCTCGGTCTGGCCCTGCTGCTCGCCGGCACCCTCTGGGGGGTCGACGACCACTTCCCGTTCGGGCCGTTCCGGATGTACTCCACGTCGGAGCCACCGAACGCGCCCGCCCCCGACACCCGGGTGGAGGGTGTCGACCGCACCGGCGCGGTGATCGCGCTGGGCCAAGACGCCACCGGCATCCGCCGCGCCGAGATCGAGGGCCAGCAGGACCGCTACGCCGCCGACCCGACGCTGCTGCGGCAGGTCGCCGACGCGTACGCCGAACGCCACCCCGGCGCGCCGGACCTGGTCGAGGTCCGCATCGTGATCCGCTGGTACGGCATCCACCAGGGCCGACCCACCGGACGGTGGACCGACGAGACCACGGTGCGCTGGCAGGAGGCCCGGTGACCCACTGGCTGACCGAGGCGGTCCCCCGCGGTCGGGTGGCCGCCTTCCGCACCCTGGTCTACCTCTTCGTCGCCGCCGACCTGGTCGTCTTCACCCCGTGGGTGCGCACCCGGGTCGACGTACCGGGCGAGCTCTACCAGCCGTTGCTGATCGGCCGGCTGCTCCCGCTGCCCACCCCAACCCCCACCATGGTCGCGGCCATCTTCTGGACGCTGCTGCCACTGGCCCTGCTCGCCGCGACCGGCCGCGCGCCACGACTGCTCGGCTGGTCGGTCTTCGCGCTCTACCTCGAGTGGATGATCATCGCGATGAGCTACGGGAAGGTCGACCACGACCGGATCGGGCTCCTCGTCGCGCTGGTCGCCCTGCCCACCGCCGGCCGCGCCCGGCACGGCGACCCGACCCGCACCGAGGCCGGCGGCTGGGCGCTGCGGGTCACCCAGCTCGCCGTGATCTGCACGTACTTCCTCGCCGCCTGGGCCAAGCTGCGTTTCGGCGGGCTGGACTGGGCGACCGGCTCGGTGCTCGCCCGGGCCATCATCCGGCGCGGCACCGACCTCGCCGACCTGATCGCGCAGGTGCCGTACCTGCTGCTCGTCGCCCAGTTCGGCATCCTCGCCTTCGAGTTGCTCAGCCCGGTGGTGTTCCTGCTGCCCGAGCGCTGGCGGGTGGCCACGGTCGGTTTCTTCTACTCGTTCCACCTGGTGACCATCGCGACGATCACCATCTCGTTCGCGCCACACCTGGTGGCGTTGACGAGCTTCCTGCCGCTGGAGCGGATCAGGCCGGTGGTGTGGGCCCGCCAACTGATCACCCGTCGCCGCGACGGCGCCGCGCCGACCGGCCCGGCACCGGACTCGCCGGCACCGGAGGACCAGGGGCCGGCACCCGACGACGTACCCGCTGCGGCGCCACCGGCGGCCGGCCCGGCACCGGCGGTCGGTCCGGCGACGCCGTAGCCCGGCGACGCCGGCGGCGGGTCAGGCGTCGGTGGTGGGGCGGCCGCTCGGGCCGTACAGGCGCTCCCGCGCCTCCTGGGGCAGGGCGCAGGCGGCGGTGCCACCGGGAAGCCGATGCCGGTTGCGGGCCACCCAGCGGTACGCGGGCCAGGCGGCGAGGCGGACCGGCGGGACGCGCAGCCCCGCGCCGGCCACCCGCCACAGCGGACCGCTCTCGCCGAGCAGCCGGGCGATGGCGTCGGGCCCGGCGGCGCGGGAGCCGTCGGCGCCGACCCACTGCACCGCCTCCTCGCACTCGGCCTCGGTCAGCCCGAGGGCGTCGAGGTCGGCGAACTGCCACGGCACCACCCGGGCGCCGGTCGGGATGCGCCGCTCGATGAACTCGGCGCACCGGGTGCAGAACGCGCAGTCCCCGTCGTAGACGAAGGTCGACCTCTCCATGGCTCCATCCTCCACCCGCCGCCCGGCGGGCGGGAGCCGGTGTCCGGCGGGTCACTTGCGCTCTTCTCGTACACATGTTCGAATGAGTGTCATGCGCTGGGAGAACCTCTCCGCTCCCCCGGACGAGGGGCATCCCGACGGGTCGGCGCCGGCGACTCCACCCCTGCCGCTGGCGCTGCCCGGCGCGATCGCCCGCACCTTCGACACCCCCGGCTTCGCCGGGATGACCTTCTACGAGGTGCAGGCCAAATCGATCATCAACAAGGTGCCGGGCGCGTCGCGCGTGCCGTTCGAGTGGACCATCAACCCGTACCGGGGATGCGGCCATGCATGTAAATACTGCTATGCGCGCAACACCCACACCTACCTGGACCTCGACGCGGGTGCGGACTTCGACCGCAAGGTGATCGTCAAGGTCAACGCCGGCGAGCTGGTCCGGCGCGAGTTGGCCGCCCCGCGTTGGCGCGGCGCGCACATCGCGATGGGCACCAACGTGGACTGCTACCAGCGGGCCGAGGGACGCTACCGGTTGATGCCGCCGATCATCGAGGCGCTGCGCGACTTCGCCAACCCCTTCTCCATCCTGACCAAGGGCACGCTGATCCTGCGGGACCTGCCGCTGCTGCGCCAGGCCGCCGAGGTGACCCGGGTCGGCGTCTCGTACTCGGTGGGGTTCGTCGACGAGGCGCTGTGGCGGGCGGTCGAGCCGGGCACCCCGAGCCCGCGCCGGCGACTCGACGCGGTACGCGCGCTCACCGACGCGGGCTTCGAGGTGGGCGTGCTGATGGCGCCGATCCTGCCCGGGCTCAGCGACAGCGACGACTCGATCGACGCGACGGTGGCGGCGGTGGCGGCGGCCGGGGCGGCCAGCGTGACGCCGATGGCGCTGCACCTGCGCCCCGGCGCCCGCGAGTGGTACGCGCACTGGCTGGCCCGGGAGTTCCCGCACCTCGTGCCGCGTTACCGCGAGCTCTACCGGGCGGGCGCGTACGCGCCGCAGGCGTACCAGCGGGAGTTGACCGCGCGGGTGCGGATCGCGGCGCGCAGGCACGGGCTGCACCGGGGCGAGCGGGGCGACAACCGGCGGCTGCCGACCCCCGAGGCGCCGCCCGCCGCCGAGCAACTGTCGCTGTTGTAGCCGGCGGGCCACCGCGCCGGTGGGGTTAGAGTCGGCGGGTGCGTACCGCTCAGCAGATCCTCGCCGACTCGGCCGTGATCGCCGTCGTGGGCGCGTCCCGCGACCCCCGTAAGGCCGCGCACAGCGTGCCGTTGCAGATGCAGCGGTACGGCTGGCGGATCATCCCGGTCAACCCGACGGTCGACGAACTCTTCGGCGAGCGGGCGTACGCGTCGCTGGCCGACATCCCGCACCCGGTCGACCTGGTGGACGTGTTCCGGCCGGCGGCGGACGCCGTGCAGGTGGTCCGGGACGCCGCGGCGATCGGCGCGCCGGCGGTGTGGCTGCAACTGGGCATCGTCTCGGCGCAGGCGCGGCGGATCGCCGAGGAGGCGGGCATGGACTACGTCGAGGACCGCTGCCTGATCGTGGAGCGCGCCGCCGCCGGGCTGACCCGGCTGGGCTGAACGGCCTTTTCAGTCGGCCGACCCGTCCGGTCCGAAGATCAGATCGGGCTGGGCCTCGAGCGCGATCTCCGGCGGGCGCGAAGGCCAGCGTGAAGCGCGGCCTCCACGGCGGGACGGACCGGCCCCGAAGCGGTACGGACATGCTGGCGGCCGGACCGTACCCTGCGCCCATGCCTCTGCTGCGGACGCCGCGCCTGCCCCCGGCCCGGGACGGGCTCTGGTCGCGTCGGCTGCTCTCCCTGGCCGTCGCCGCGGCGGTCACGGCGGCGGTGGTCGCGCCACTGCTGGCGCTGACCCGGTCCACCACCTTCGACAGCTTCGCCTGCGTCGCCTGGCTGATGTTCGGCGTGCACCAACTGGGACGGCGCTGGCGGCCGCGGCGGAACGGCCGGCTGGCCTGGACGGCCCGGGTGGCCGGCCGGGACGCGGTCGAGCCCGGACTGGTGGCCGGCCGGTCGCTGGCCGGCTGGACGGACCTCGTGGCGGACCTGGCCGTGCTGACCGGGGCGACGCTGGTGATGATCTCGTCGTTCCCGACCGACCGGGAGTGGGGCCGGATCGTCCGGACACTGCTGGTCCTCGGCGCGGCGGCGGCGGTGGGACGGATCGCCTACCAGGAGGCGCGGTTCACCGGCCGGTTGGCGCTCACCGCCAGCGGGATCCGCTACGGCAGCCAGTCCTACGACTGGTCGAACATCGACCGGGTCAGCCTGCACAAGCGGGAGGGCCGGCTGAACGGCGTACGGCTGCGACCGGTCAGGTGGCAGTCGCTGGAACCGGCGCCGGTGGTCGGTGGTCGGGACACCGCGGTGCCCGAGCAGCGGCTGGCCGCCGCGATCGAGGACTACCGGTCGCGCCCGTACGTGTTGGCGGGCGGGCCGGTCACCGCCCCGGAGCCGGCTGCCGAGCCGGCCGGACGGTGACCGGCGCACCGGTCAGAGCTTGTACTCCTTGAGCAGGCCCCGGGAGATGATGGTCTTCTGGATCTCCGAGGTGCCCTCGCCGATGAGCAGGAAGGGCGCCTCCCGCATCAGCCGCTCGATCTCGTACTCCTTGGAGTAGCCGTAGCCGCCGTGGATGCGGAACGCCTCCTGGACGACCTCGGCGCAGTACTCCGAGGCGAGCAGCTTGGCCATGCCGGCCTCGACGTCGTTGCGCTGGCCGGCGTCCTTGAGCCGGGCGGCGTTGACCATCAGCGCGTGGGCCGCCTCGATCTTGGTGCCCATCTCGGCGAGCTTGAAGGCGATGGCCTGGTGCTTGGCGAGCGGCTGGCCGAAGGTGCGGCGCTGCTGGGCGTACTGGACGGCCAGCTCGAAGGCGCGGATGGAGATGCCACACGCCCGGGCGGCCACGTTGACCCGGCCGACCTCGATGCCGTCCATCATCTGGTAGAAGCCGCGGCCGACCTGGTCCGCGCCGCCGAGGACGGCCGACGCGGGGACGGTGACGCCGTCGAGCACCATCTCGGTGGTCTCGACGCCCTTGTAGCCCATCTTGTCGATCTTGCCGGGGATGGTCAGGCCGGGCGCGGTCTCGCCGAAGCCGGGCTCCTTCTCCAGCAGGAAGGTGCTCATGTTGCCGTAGACCGACTCCGCGCCGGTGTCGGTCTTGACCAGGGTGGCCACCACCGACGAGTACGCCCCGTTGGTCAGCCACATCTTCTGGCCGTTGAGGACGTAGTTGTCGCCGTCGCGGACGGCCTTCGACTTGATCGCCGAGACGTCGGAGCCGGTCTCCGGCTCGGACATCGAGAACGCGCCGCGCACCTCGCCGGTGGCCATCTTCGGCAGCAGCCGGGCCTTCTGCTCCGCGGAGCCGTGCTGGGAGATCAGGTACGCCACGATGAAGTGGGTGTTGACGATGCCGGAGATCGACATCCAGCCCCGCGACAGCTGCTCGACCACCAGGGCATAGGTCAGCAGGGACTCGCCCAGGCCACCGTACTCCTCGTCGATGGTGAGACCGAACAGGCCCATCTCGCGCATCCCGTCGAGGATGTCGGTCGGGTACTCGTCGGCGTGCTCGAGCCGCTGCGCGTGCGGGATGATCTCCTTGTCGGCGAACTCCCGGACGGTTTCCAGGATCGACCGCTGCACGTCGGTCAGGCCGGGCGTCTGGGCGAGTCTGGCCATCTCAGCCTCCGGGGAATCGGCGCATTACTCATGGGTAACTGAACGCTCGGTCAGTATCGGCCCCGGGACGGTCGAGGCCAAGGTGACCAGTCCACACAACCGCTGTGAAAAGGTTCACCGCTGCGGGTAGCGTCCGCAAGAGAGAGGCGCTGTGACCTGCGGCGGAGGAGGCGAACGGACGTGAGTCATCCACCACCCGGCGAGCCGGAGCAGCCACCGTCGCCGTACGAGCAGCCGGGCCGGCCCTCCGGGCCGCCGCAGTGGGGCCAACAGCCCGAGCAGCAGCAGTGGGGCCAACAGCCGGACCAGCCGCAGTGGGGTCAGCAGCCCGAGCAGCAGCAGTGGGGTCAGCAGCCGCAGGAGCACCAGCAGTGGGCGCAGCAGCCGGCGTACCCGCCGCAAGGCCCGTACGGCCAGTACGGCCCGCCACCGGGAGGCGGCGGCGGACCGAACACCATGGCGATCCTGTCGCTGGTCTTCGCCTTCGTCTTCGCCCCGGCCGGGATCGTCCTCGGCCACCTGGCCAAGCGGCAGATCCGGCGGACCGGCGAGGACGGTGACCAGCTCGCCACCTGGGGGCTGATCCTCAGCTACGTCTTCACCGCGATCGGCCTGCTCGCCTGCTGCGGCTGGATCGCCCTGGCCGTCTGGGCCAACTCCGACGGCGGCGGCACCTACAACTGACCCGGGCGGGGGTCAGCGGAACTGCGCCTCGCGGACGCTGTTGCCGCCGTCCACCACCAGCATCTGCCCGGTGATGTACGAGGCGGCCGGCGAGCAGAGGAAGGTGATCGCGGCGGCCACCTCGTCCGGGGTGCCGGGGCGCCCGACCGGGGTGCCCATCCCCTGCTTGATCTCGGCCACCGTCGAGGCCGCCGTGTAGATGGTGCCCGGGGCCACCGAGTTCACGGTCACCCCGTCGGCGATCATCTCCATCGCCAGGGCACGGGTCAGCCCGACCACGCCGGCCTTGGCCGCCGCGTACGCCGCCTCGGTGGGCAGCGCGTTCACCGGCCCGGCGGTGGCCGCCAGGTTCACGATCCGCCCCCAGCCCCGCTCGGCCATCCCGCCGATGAAGGCGCGGCTGCACAGGAACGCGGTGGTCAGGTTCCGGTCGATCTCGCCCCGCCACTCGTCGTAGCTGAGCTGGGCCACCGGGCGCAGCACCTCCGGGCTGGCCCGGCTGGCCAGGCCCGCGTTGTTGACCAGCACCTCGACGTCGCCGAGCTGCTCGGCCAGCGCGTCGGCGAGCGCGCCGACCTCGGACTCGTCGGTGAGGTCGGCGACGAAGCCGGTCACGCCCAGCTCGCCGGCCCGTTCGTGGATCCGCCGGGTGGTGGAGACGATCGCCACCCGGGCGCCCAGGTCGGCCAGCCGGCGGGCGGTCGCGTACCCGATGCCGTCGGGGCTGCCCGCGCCGGTGACCAGGGCGACCCGCCCGTCCAGCCGCATGGTGACCGGCTCGGCCACCGGCACCGGCTCGTCCTGGTCGTCCGGCCCGGCGGTGGCGACGGCGCGGGTACGCCGGGCCAGCCCGGGCCGGCTCACGTCCCGCCTCGGTCGGCTGCCGGAACGGTCGGCACCACGCGCGTCGATAGCCATGCCGAGATCCTGCCCGCTCGGGACGTCCCGGGCAACGCGGCACCACGGGGACCTCTCGTTTGGCCGGTCATGACTACCCTGACGGCGCACCCACACGCGACGGAGAGACCTGATGACCTATCCCCCACCGTCCGGCGGCTGGAGCAACCCGGCCGGCGACCCGACACTGCCGGTCAGCGGCCAACCGATCCCGGCGCAGCCGACGGGCAGGGACCCGTACGCCCCGCCGGATTCGTACGCCGCCGCGGTGCCGCCGCAGGCGGCTCCGGTCGATCCGTACCAGCCGCACGGCTACCCGCCCCCGACCGGCTACCCCGGGTACGGCTACCCGCCCGCCCCGCAGACCAACGGTCTGGCCATCGCCGCGATGGTCGTCTCGATCCTCGGCGCGCTCGGCCTCTGCGGCTACGGGCTCGGCGGCTGGATCGGGCTCATCGGCGCGATTCTCGGCCACATGTCCCGCAAGCAGATCCGGGAGAGGGGTGAAGGCGGCGAGGGCTTCGCCACCGCCGGCATCATCGTGGGCTGGATCGCCACCGTGATCGCACTGCTGGCCACCATCGCCATCGTGGTGTTCTTCGTCTGGCTGGCGAACCAGGACCCGTCGACCTACGACCGCAGCACCTACTGACCGGTGCCGCCGCCCCGGTCGCCCGGGGCGGCGGCGTACGGCTCACTCCGACGGCGGGGTGAAGGTGGAGGTGCGGGTCATCCCGGCGGCGCGTCCCTTGGCGGCGATCACCAGGGCCATCTTGCGGGACGCCTCGTCGATCATCTCGTCGCCGAGCATCACCGCGCCGAGCTTGCCGCCGGCCTCCGAGGTGTAGTGCTCGTACGCGTCGAGGATCAGCTCGGCATGGTCGTAGTCGGCCTGGGCCGGCTGGTAGACCTCGTTGGCAGCGTCGATCTGGCCGGGGTGCAGCACCCACTTGCCGTCGAAGCCCAGCGCCGCGGAGCGCTTGGCCACCTCGCGGAACGCGTCGACGTCGCGGATCTGCAGGAAGGGGCCGTCGATGGCCTGCTTGTCGTGCATCCGGGCGGCCATCAGGATCCGCATCAGGATGTAGTGGTAGGGGTCGCCCGGGTAGTCCGGGATCAGCGCGCCGACCACCAGCGACTTCATGTTGATCGAGGCCATGAAGTCGGCCGGGCCGAAGATGATGGTCTCGACCCGGGGCGAGGCGGCGGCGATGGCGTCGACGTTGACCAGGCCGGCGGCGTTCTCGATCTGCGCCTCAATGCCGATCCGGCCGACCTCCAGGCCGAGGGTCTTCTCGATCTGGGTCAGCGTCAGGTCCAGCCACTGCACCTGGGCGGCGTTCTGCACCTTCGGCAGCATGATGCAGTCGAGGTTCGCGCCGGCGCCCTCGACCACCTCGATGACGTCCCGGTAGGTCCACGGGGTGGTCAGGTCGTTGACCCGGACCACCCGGGTCTTGCCGGCCCAGTCGCCCTCGTTGAGCGCCGCGACGATGTTCATGCGGGCGTCCGGCTTGGCCAGCGGGGCGACCGCGTCCTCCAGGTCGAGGAAGACCTGGTCGGCGGGGAGGCCCTGGGCCTTGCCGAGCATCTTGACGCTGGAACCCGGCACGGCGAGGCAGGACCGGCGGGGGCGACCGACTGCGGCCATAGGATGCGCTCCTTCCAGCGTCCGGCGGGCACGCCGACGCCACCTGGATGACGAGAACGAGAACTTAACGATCCCAAAGGGCGTTGTGACGCCACGGTAACCTCGTGCCGTGACCGGGGTGAATGGACCTGTGGAAGATCTCACTGAGCGTCGGACCGTGGTGGTGACCGGGGCCAGCTCCGGCATCGGCCTGGCTGCCGCGACGGCCCTGGCCCGCCGGGGCGACCGGGTCGTGCTGGTCGGGCGGGACCCGGCCCGACTCCAGGCCGCCGGCGACCGGGTACGCGAGGCCTGCGGCGAGCGCCCCGAGCTGTTCCGCGCCGACTTCGCCGTGCTCGACGACGTACGCGGGCTCGCCGAGCGGCTGCGGGCCGCGTACGACCGGATCGACGTGCTGGCCAACAACGCCGGGGCGATCGTGCTGGAACCGCTCACCACCGTGGACGGCTTCGAGCTCTCCATGCAGGCCAACCACCTGGCCCCGTTCCTGTTGAGCAACCTGCTGGCCGACCGGGTCGGCCGGATGGTGGTGACGGCCTCCGGCGCGCACCGCAGCGGGGCGCTCGACCCGGACGACCTGAACGCCACGCTGCGCCCGTACCGGCCGATCCGCGCGTACGGCACCAGCAAGCAGGCGAACATCCTGTTCACCGCGGAGGCGGCCCGGCGCTGGCCGGACGTCCGGTCGTACTGCTTCCACCCCGGGGTGGTGCGGACCCGGTTCGGGGCGGACAGCCGGCTGGTCGCCCTCGGCATGCGGCTGCTGCCGTTCCGCAGCCCGGAGAGGGGCGCGGAGACGCTGGTCTGGCTGGCCAACCAGGACCCGTCCCGGCTGGTCGACGGCGCCTACTACGCCGACCGGAAGCTGCGCCGGCCGCTGCGCAAGGCGTCCGACCCGCAGCTCGCCGCCCGGCTCTGGACGGCCAGCGCCGAGGCCGTCGGCATCGACGGATGAGCGCGCCGGACGAGGAACTCTTCCTGGTGGCGGTGGTCGACCTGGCACCCGACGCCGTCGACGCCGGCCGCCGGTACGAGGACGCCGTGCTCGGGCTGCTCGGGCGGCACGGCGGACGGCTGGAACGGCGGTTGCACAGCACCGACGAACGGACCGAGGTGCACCTGATCCGGTTCGCGTCGCGGGCCGGGCTGGCGGGATTCCTGGCCGACCCGGACCGGCTGGCGCAGCGGGCGGCGATCGGCGACGCGGCACCGACCACCCGGGTGATCGAGGTCCACGACCGCTGACCGCCCACCGGGCGGCCCGGCGGTCACTCGCTGAGGTGCACCGGGACGCTGGTGACCACCACCCCCGGCAGCGGCCGCAACGCCCGGCGCAGCCGCTGCTCGGTCCGGCTGTGCAGCGGGCGGTGCCAGCTCCGGCGCAGCACCACCTCCGGCACGATCACGGTCAGCACCAGCTCCGGCCCGGTGTCGTGCAGCGCCTCCAGGTAGTGCGCCAGCGGCCCGATCACCGCCCGGTACGGCGACACGATGGTCTCCAGCCGCACGTGGTCCCCCCAGGCCCGCCACTGCTCGCGGAACCGGTCCGCCTCCGTCTCCTCGGGCGCGATGTGCACCGCCAGGGTCGGCTGGCCCAGCGACACCGCGTACGCCAGGGCGCGCAGCGATGCCCGGTTGAGCCGGGCCATCGGGACCACCACCAGGTGGCGTACCTGTTGGGGCAGCTCCTCCCCCTCGGCGGGCCCGGCGGCGACGGGCGCGACCGGCGGCGGGTGCAGGGCCAGCGCGGCGTGCAGGTTCCGGTAGTGCCGGTGCACCCGGTGGAAGATCAGCACGAGCAGCGGTACGGCGATCACCACCACCCAGGCGCCCTCGGTGAACTTGGCGACCGCCGCGGTGACGAGCACCAGCCCGGAGAGCGTGGCGCCGATCGCGTTGACCGCCAGCCTGCCGCGCCAGCCGGCCCCGCGCCGGCGGCGCCAGTGCACCACCATCCCGGCCTGGGAGAGGGTGAAGGCGAGGAACACCCCGACCGCGTAGAGCGGGATCAGCGCCTCGGTGTACCCGCCGAAGGCGACGAAGACCAGCGCGGCGGTCGCGGCGAGGGCCACCAGGCCGTTGCTGAACGCCAGCCGGTCCCCCATGTGCAGGAAGCGGCGCGGCGCGTGGCCGGCCCGGGCCATGAAGAACAGCAGCCGGGGGAAGCCGTTGAAGGCGGTGTTCGCCGCCAGCAGCAGGATCAGCGCGGTGGCGGCCTGGATCAGGCCGTACCAGGGGCCGGTCGGGAAGGTGACCCGGGCCAGCTGGGAGAGCAGGGTCTCCCCCGTCGTCGGCACCAGGCCGGCCAGGTGGATCAGCAGGGTGAGCGCGGCGAAGAGCAGCACCAGCATCGCCACCATCCAGCCCAGCGTGGTGCGGGCGTTGCGCCACTCGGGCGGGCGGAACGCCGGGACCGCGTTGGACACCGCCTCGATGCCGGTCATCGACACCGCGCCCGAGGCGAAGGCCCGCAGGACCAGCAGCAGGCCGAGCCCCTCGGCCGCCGGCACCGCCGGCGGCGGCACCGGCGTGAAGCCGCGCCCGGCGACCCGCAGGTAGCCGACCGCCAGCAGCGCCAGCAGCGCGACCACGAAGGCGTACGTGGGGAGCACGAAGATGTTGCCGGCGGTCCGGACCCCGCGCAGGTTGGCGGCGAGCAGCACCGCGATGACCAGCACCCCGAGCGGGACGGCGAACGGCGCCAGCCCGGGCAGCGCCGAGGTGACCGCGTGCACCCCGGCGGCCACCGAGACGGCCACGGTCAGCACGTAGTCGAGGATCAGCCCGGCCGCGGCGGTCAGCCCCGCCGCGGCGCCCAGGTTGTCCCCCGCGACGATGTACGACCCCGCGCCGTGCGGGTAGGCGTGGATGGTCTGCCGGTAGGAGACGCCGACGGCGATCATGAGCACCACCAGCGCGGCGGCCAGCGGCAGGGAGAGCCCCAATGCCGCGCTGCCGGCCAGCACCAGCACGGCCAGCATCGCCTCCGGCCCGTACGCCACCGAACTGAGCAGGTCGGAGGAGAGCACCGGCAGCGCCACCAGCTTGCGCATCCGCTCGTAGAGCACCGCCGCGCTGGACAGCGGCGGCCCGAAAACGGCCCGGCGCAGCCGGGTCAGCGCCCGGCCGAACCGGGTGCCGGGCAGGTTGGCCGGTTCGGTGGCGACCAGTTCGTCCGGCTGCTCCCGGCGGAACATGGCGATCGGGGCCAGCCGGCCGAAGCGGGTCGGGGTGGGACGCTTCCCGTGCCGACCGAGGGTCGGGTCGATCGGCAGCTCGCCGGGGTGGTCGGCGCGCCAGCGGCCGCCGATCCGGCGCAGGGTGCCCAGTTCCTCCGGTGCGAGCGGCGGGAACTCGGCCGACGGGGTGGCGACGGTGCCGCTGTCGGTCTCGTCCTCGTCGCCCTGTCGCCGCGCCATCTCGCCACACCTCCCTCCGCACTCTCACGCGCGATCGGCGGTCGTGGCGGTGGAATCGGCGTTCTCCCGCGAAGCGTCGAGCGGGCGGGGCGGCCGGCGGTGGGCCCAGCGGGCCGATCCGGAGTCGCGCGCCGGGTGGCCTCGGCGTCGGGGCTGCTGGTCGACCGCCCGGCGGGGACGGGGCGACCCGGAGTCAGGCCGCCGGCGGGGCGGCGTCGGCAGGGACCGGGGCCGGTTCGGGCCGGCGGCCGGCGCGGGCGCCACCGAGCACCACCACAGCCACCCCGACCAGCAGCAGGGCCAGCCCGGGCAGGGCGAGCGGGCGGGGCAGCTGGCCGAGCCAGACCCAGCCGATCAGGGCGGCGCCGGGCGCCTCCAGCAGGACCAGCACGCTGATCGTGGTGGCCGAGACGCGGCGCAGCGCGAAGTTGAACATCGAGTGCCCGAGCAGTTGGGCGCCGGCGACCAGGCCGAGGATGGCCAGCCAGGTGGCGGAGTCGTACCCGCGCAGTGGCACGCCGCCGACCAGGCACACCACCAGCAGGATCAGCGCGCACACCCCGTAGCAGATGGTGGTGTAGGTGGTGGTGCTGATGGTGGCCCGGGCGCGCTCGCCGAACGCGGTGTAGACCGCGGCGAACAGGCCGCCGGTGATCGCCAGCAGGTCCCCGGCGAAGGCCCGCCCGGAGACGGCGACGTCCGCCCCGGTGGCGAGCACCGCGCCCGTCACGGCCACCGCGATGCCGACCCAGACGGCGTACGGCAGGTGGCGGCCCTGCCAGCGGGCGATCAGCCCCTGCCAGACCGGCTGGGTGGCACCGAGCGCGGTCGCCGCGGCGACCGAGGTGAGCTGCGCGCTCGGCATCCAGGTGGCGAAGTGGGCGGCCAGCGCCACGCCGGATAGCGCGCAGTACCAGCCCTCCCGCCGGCCCGCCCCCACGGTCAGCGCCCGGAACTCGGCCCGGCGGCGGGCCAGCGAGAACGGGCCGACCACGGCGACCGAGAGCAGGTTGCGCCAGAACGCGACGGCCAGTGCCGGGGCCGCGGCGAAGGCGATCAGCGGGGCGGAGGAGGAGACGGCGGCGACGGCGAGCGCGAGAACGCCGACCGTCAGCGGGTCCACCGTCGGGCGGTGCGGGGTGGGAGACACGGAGAGCAATACTCACACAACTTTGGACACCACTCAGCGTCAACGCTCCGTTACGATCATGCGCGTCCGCGCCGGCGATCCCTCGACGTCCGGAGGCGCTTTCCCATGCCCAGGTACCCCGCGGTGCTGTTCGACTTCTTCGGCACCCTGACCCGCTGCGTCCAGCGAGGCGCGGCCCACGAAACCACCGCCGAGCTGCTCGGTTGTCCCGTCGACACGCTAGCCGCGGTCCTCGACCGCACCTTCTACCAGCGGGCCAGCGGCCGGCACGGCAACGCCGAGGCGACGCTGCGCTGGGTCTGCGCCCAGGCCGGCGTCCACCCCTCCGACGACGCCGTCCGGGCGGCGGTGGCCTCCCGGCACCGGGCGGTACGCGCCGACACCCGGCTGCGCGACGACGCCGTACCCGCGCTCGCCGCGCTGCGCGAGCGGGGCGTCCGCACCGGCGTGGTCAGCGACTGCACCCACGAGCTGCCGGCGTTCCTGCCGCAGCTGGCCGTCGCCCCGCTGCTCGACGCGCGGGTCTTCTCCGTCCACGTCGGCCGGTGCAAGCCGGACCCGGCGCTCTACCTGGCCGCCTGCCGTCGGCTCGACGTGCGGCCCGAGGACTGCCTCTACGTCGGTGACGGCGGCAGCCGGGAGCTGACCGGCGCGCAGCGAGCGGGGATGACCGCCGTGCGGCTGGCCGCCCCCGACCTGGCCGGTCACCTGGTCTTCGACGCCGAGCCGGACTGGGACGGCCCGGTCGTCGGCTCGCTGAGCGAGGTGGTCGAGCTGGTCGACGCGGTGCCGGTGGGTTGCTGAGCGCTCAGCGGCTGTCGGGAAACCCCGGGCGCGGTTTCCCGACAGCCGCTCAACGGCGGCGGACCTTGTGCAGGCGGAAGGGTTTACGGGTGGCGCGCACGGCGGGAGTCTCGCGCGGCACCTCGGCCAGCGAGTCGGCCGGCAGGTCCGTGCCGGCGTCCGGCGCGCCGGCCGGGGCGAGCCGGGTCAGCGCGCAGCCGTCGGCCGCCCAGCGGGCCACCAGGTCGGCGGTGGGCCCGGGGGCGTTCAGCCGCTTCGCCGCCACCAGCGGGGCGGAGGTCTCCCACGCCTCGGTGCCCGGCGCCAACCGGGTCACCCGGGCCGGCCAGGTCACGATCCGCCCGCCGTGGTCGCCGCGCAGGGTCACCCGCGCCTGCGCCGCCTCGGCCAGCCCGGGCGCGGACTGCTCACCCGGCCCGCTGACCACGAAGAGCGACCCCTCCAGCGGCACGCACCACAGCGCCAGCGCCGGGCCGTCGCCGACCCTCACCCAGGCCACGGCCGCCTTCTTCATCGCCTCGTCGACCAGGGGCGTCGACACCGGGGCGTCCACCTCGTCCGTCACACCGGCATCCTCTCGTACGTGGGGCGTGCGGTCACCGGTCAACCGACGAACGGCGGGACCAGGATCTCGCCCCGGGCCACCGCCATGACCTGACCGGAGACGGTGGCGCCGACCGCCGCCCCGTCGGCCGCGGTCACCGTGCAGGCCAGCGCCGACGGGCGGTGGATCTCGATGCCCTGGCGGACCGCGTACGCGGACCGCCCGTCGCCGGGGAGCAGCCCGCTGGCGACCAGCCAGACGCCGAGCCCGAGGGCGGCTGAGCCGGTCGCCGGGTCCTCCGGCACGCCGAGCCCGGGCACGAAGACGCGGGCGTGCGCGGTTTGCGCCTCGGCGTCCCAGGAGAAGACGCTGACATGCTCCACCCCGTACCGTTCCGCCGCCGCCGCGTTGACCTTGGCGCGGGCCACCGCGTCCGGGCGAACCGGAAGGTAGGGGAACTCCAGCCCGCAGCCGGCCACCCGGGGCGCCGGGCCGGCGTGGTCGTCGGCGGTGAGGCCGGCCATCTCCAGCAGCGGCTCCGGGTCCAGCTCCGGGCCGAGGGTGGGGGTGCCGCCGGTCAGGGTGGCACCGGTCTCGCCGACCTCGATCGGCAGCACCCCGGCACCGCACTCCTGGGTGATACTGCCCACACCGAACATGCCGCGCCGGCTGGCGGTGACCGCCGCGCCGACGCTGGGGTGCCCGGCGAACGGCAACTCCGCGGCCGGGGTGAAGATCCGGGCCCGGTACGTGGCCCCGACCTGGGTGGGCGGCAGCACGAACACCGTTTCCGAGAGGTTGAACTCCAGCGCGAGCGCCTGCATCTGTTCGGTGGCGAGCCCTTCGGCACCGAACACCACGGCCAGCGGGTTGCCGGCGAACGGGCGATCGGTGAAGACGTCCACGATCTCGTAGGCCAAGGTCGACATGTTGATAAACACTAGGCGCTTAGGCTGGTGCCCGTGAGCACGCCGAACCGGGTCTACATCGCCCGACTCGCCGGAGTCGCCGTCTTCGACCCGAACGGCGACCAGGTGGGCCGGGTGCGTGACGCGGTGGCCCGGATCCGGCCGACCCAACGTCCCCCCGAGGTGGTGGGTCTGGTCGCCGAGATGCCGATGCGCCGGCGGATCTTCCTGTCCATCAACCGGATCACCTCCATCGACGCGGACGCGGTGGTGCTCGGCACCGGCACCCTCAACCTGCGCCGCTTCGAGAAGCGCCCCAACGAGCTGCTGGTGCTCCAGGAGCTGCTGGACCGGCGGGTCCAGCTCGAACCGGGCGGCCAGCCGGGCGCGGTGGTCGACGTGGCGATGGAGTGCAGCCGGGGTGGCGAGTGGTCGCTGTCCCGGGTCGCCGTCCGCGAGCAGACCGGCCGGCTCACCCGCCGGGGCCACCTGCACCAGGTCGAGTGGGACCGGGTGCGCGGGCTGAGCGGCATCGCCGCCAACCGGGGTACCGCCAACCTGCTCGCCGTGCTGGAGGACATGCGCCCGGCCGACCTGGCCAACGCCCTGCAGGACCTGCCTGACGCGCGGCGCAACGAGGTCGCGGCGGCGCTGGACGACGAACGCCTCGCCGACGTGCTCAGCGAGCTGCCCGAGCACGACCAGGTGGAGATCCTCGCCGCGCTGGACCGGGAACGGGCCGCCGACGTGCTGGAGGAGATGGACCCGGACGACGCCGCCGACCTGCTCAACGAGCTGCCGCCGCCGGAGCAGGACGTGCTGCTGGACCTGATGGAGCCGAACGAGGCCGACCCGGTCCGCCAGCTGCTGCGCTACGCCTCCGGTACGGCGGGCAGCGTGATGACCTCCGAGCCGGTGATCCTGCCGCCGGACGCCACCGTCGCGGAGGCGCTCGCCCGGATCCGGGAGGAGCAGCTCTCCCCGGCCGTCGCGGCCCAGGTGTTCGTGGCCCGCGCGCCGATGACCACGCCCACCGGCCGCTACCTGGGCATGGTGCACTTCCAGCGGCTGCTCCGAGAGCCGCCGGCGGAGATGCTCGGCGGGGTGGTGGTCAACGACATCGACCCGCTGCGGCCGACCACCCCCCTGCCGGAGATCACCCGCCGGATGGCCACCTACGACCTGGTCGCGATGCCGGTGGTGGACCGCAACAACCGGCTGGTGGGCGCGGTCACGGTCGACGACGTGCTCGACCACTCGCTGCCGCGCGACTGGCGGGACCGGCACGCCGGACCGGCCCCGGGCCCCGCCGAGGGGACGGACGGCGCTGATGGCTGACCAGCGACGGGCCGAGCGACTGGACCAGCCGCGCGAGCCCCGGGGCGTCAAGCTGCCCCGGTTCGATCCGGAGGCCTTCGGCCGGTGGTCCGAGGGGATCGCCCGGGGCATGGGCACGGCGAACTTCATCGTCTACATGACGGTGGTCATCGCGCTCTGGTTCGGCTGGAACACCCTGGCGCCGGCGCACCTGCGCTTCGACCCGTACACCTTCACCTTCCTCACCCTGATCTTGTCGTTGCAGGCCTCGTACGCGGCCCCGCTGATCCTGCTCGCGCAGAACCGGCAGGCCGACCGGGACCGGGTGGCGCTGGAGGAGGACCGGCGGCGGGCCACCCTGCAGAAGGCCGACACGGAGTACCTGACCCGGGAGATCGCCGCGCTGCGGATCGCCATGGGTGAGGTGGCCACCCGGGACTTCCTCCGCTCGGAGCTGGCCCGGCTGGCCGAGGAGCTGGACGAGGCGGCCCAGCGCCGACAGCGGCTGGAACGCCGGCAGCAGGAGAAGGCCGTACGGCGGGGCGGCGAGGGCCTCGACGAGCCCCGCGACGACCTGGACGGCGACTACGCCCGCGACGGCCGGCCGGAGGGCTGACCGACAGGGGCCCGGGCCCGCCCGTGGGGCCATCGATTCGCTCACACCGGCCCCGCTGGCGGCGGCGACGGATCACCCCCGACGTAGCATTGCGGGCATGTCAGCTCCCGTCAGCACCATCTCCGACGCGATCCAGGCCGCCCTGGCCACCGTCAACGACCCGGAGATCCGCCGCCCGATCACGGACCTCGGCATGGTCCGCTCCGCCGTGGTCGGCGACGACGGCGTCGTACGCGTCGAGTTGCTGCTCACCGTCGCCGGCTGCCCGCTGAAGGACAAGCTGCGCTCCGACATCACCGCCGCCGTGGGGGCGGTCCCCGGCGTGACGGGCGTCGAGATCGAGTTCGGCGTCATGAGCCCCGAGCAGCGCCAGGAACTCCAGTCGAAGCTGCGCGGGGGCAACGCCACCGAGGAGCCGGTGATCCCCTTCGCCCAGCCCGGCTCCCGGACCCGGGTGTACGCGGTGGCCAGCGGCAAGGGTGGCGTCGGCAAGTCGAGCGTGACGGTCAACCTGGCTGCCGCGCTGGCCGCCCGGGGCCTCTCGGTCGGCGTGGTCGACGCGGACATCTACGGCCACTCGGTGCCCCGGATGCTCGGCGCGGACGGCCGCCCGACCCGGGTCGAGGACATGATCATGCCGCCGCAGGCGCACGGCGTGAAGGTGATCTCGATCGGCATGTTCACCCCGGGCAACGCCGCCGTGGTGTGGCGCGGCCCGATGCTGCACCGGGCGCTCCAGCAGTTCCTCGGTGACGTCTACTGGGGCGACCTGGACGTGCTCCTGCTCGACCTCCCCCCGGGCACCGGCGACATCGCCATCTCGGTCGCCCAGCTGCTGCCGAACGCCGAGATCCTGGTGGTGACCACGCCGCAGGCCGCGGCCGCCGAGGTCGCCGAGCGGGCCGGTGCGATCGCCCTGCAGACCCACCAGCGGGTGGTCGGCGTCATCGAGAACATGGCCTGGCTGGAGCTGCCCGACGGCTCGCGGATGGAGGTCTTCGGTGCCGGTGGCGGCCAGGCCGTGGCCGACTCCCTCAGCCGGACGATCGGCGCGCAGGTGCCGCTGCTGGGTCAGATCCCGCTCGACACCCGGGTACGCGAGGGTGGCGACGCCGGCAACCCGATCGTGCTGGCCGAGCCGGACGCCCCGGCCTCGAAGGCGCTGGCCCAGATCGCCGACCGCCTCGCCGTCCGCCGCGAGTCCCTCCTCGGCAAGCCCCTCGGCCTCAAGCCCGCCGGCCGCTGACCCGCGCCTCCCTCCCCCGCGCTCCACGCGCCCCAAGATCCGCACAGATACAGAGAAGAGTGGCCTTCCGCGCTCGGGAGGCCACTCTTTCTCTGTATGTGCACGCTCCGCGCGCCCTGCCCGGGTCGGGCACGAAGCGCGCGCGACGGGGGCGTGGTGCGGGTGCGGGTCAGGTGGGGAGTGCGGGACGCGTCAGGTGGCGTCGTCGTAGCTGGGGCGGGGGGCCGGGGCGGGCGCGCCGCCCGTGGCGGTGGCCTTGCGGCCGCCCCTGCCACGCGGATCGGCGGCGTCGGCGACGTCCTTGAGCTCGTTGTGCACGCCGGTCACGTCCGACCGCAGATTGTCGTAGACGCCCTGCAACGGCTTCCGGATCGCCTGCTCGTCCTCTTCGCTGAGCAGGTGCTTGCGGATGAACGCCTTGGGGTGCAGGTCCTCCAACTGGATGTCGGTGCCCAACTCGCGGCTCAGGTCGCCGGTCGCGTTGCGGGCCATGCCGCGCAGGTTGCGGACCATCCGCAGGCCGTCGTTGATGACGTTAGGCAGCCGGTCACCGAAGATCAGCAGCGCCAGGAGCAGCAGCGCACCGATCTCCCACCAGTTCAGGTTGTCGAGCACTGCTGGGGCCTCCTCGTCGGCGTCAAGGCAAGACTACGCACGTCGGGTGCCCGGCCGGGAGGGGGTGACCGGGCCTCACTTGGCGTCTGCGGCGAGCGTCACCGAGGTGTTCTGCCGGGCCGACCCTCGCCGGTACTCCACCGTCACCACGGATCCCGGCGCGAACTTGCGGACCAGCGCGATCAGGTCGATCGGCTCGGTCATCGGGCGGCCGTTCAGCTTGAGGATCACGTCCCCGGCCTTCAGCCCCGCGCCGGCAGCCGGCCCGGACGGCTCCACCGCCGCCAGCCGTACGCCGGCACCGCCGGTGACCGTGCCGGCGCCACCCACCTGAGCGCCGATCACCGTACGGCGGGCCTTGCCGGTGCCGATGATGTCCTGCGTGATCCGCTTGGCCTGGTTGATCGGGATGGCGAAGGCGAGGCCGATGTTGCCCGCCTCCTGCCCCTCGGCGACCAGTGACTTGATCGTGGAGTTGACCCCGATCACCCGGCCGGCGGAGTCGACCAGCGGGCCGCCGGAGTTGCCGTGGTTGACCGCCGCGTCGGTCTGGATCGCCGCGTAGTAGCGGACCGGGCCGCCGGGCTCCCCGGCCTGCATGGTGCGGTCCAGGGCGCTGACGATGCCGGCGGTGACGGTGTTGGCCAGCGAGAGCGGCGAGCCGATGGCGAGCACCGGGTCGCCGACCGCCAGCGCGTCGGAGTCGCCGAACTCCACCGGGCGCAGCCCGGTGCGGCTGACCTTGATCACCGCGATGTCCGACTCCGGGTCCTGGCCGACGACGGTGGCCGGCGCGGTGCTGCCGTCGTTGAAGACCACCGAGGCCCGGCCGGTGGCGCCGGAGACCACGTGGTCGTTGGTGATCACGTGCCCGTCGGCGCTGACGATGAAGCCCGAGCCCTCGCTCACCCCGCCCAGGCTGGACACCCGGACGGTCACCACGCTGGGCAGGACCTTCTCGGCGACCCCGGCCAGCGACTCGGGGCGACGCTGGGCCAGGCCCGGCGCCTCGGCCGGTCGGGCGCCGAGCGCCACCCCGCCACCGGCCCCGCCGCGGACCGCGAAGGCGTACCCGAGGGCTCCGCCGAGCGACCCGGCGAGCAGCGCGGTGATCAGCGGGACGAGCAGCAGCTGGCGCAGCTTCGGGCGGCCCGGGGCGTCCGGGTCACTGACCGGTTCCGGCGCGGCCCCGGCGTCGGGCGCGCCCGGGATGACCACGGCGGCCGGCGCGTACGGGTCACGCCACGGGTCGGCCAACGCGTCGGACCACCAGGGCGATGTCGTCCCGCCCGGGGCGCCGTGCGGCGCCGTAGGCGGCCCCACCGGCGTCGCCCCGGCCGGCGGTCCCGCCGGTGCCGGAGTCCCGCCGGGCTGGCGCCAGTCCCAGCCGTCGGTCACGTCGGTGCCTCCCAGTCCGTCCCCCGACCCCCCGTGCCGCGTGGTGCGGCGGCCGTCGCGAAACGAGGGATACCGCTTCCAGGATTGCACGGATGAGCCGGATGGCATCAGCTCTTGCCGGGCGTGATCGTCGACGGCGGACGGCGCGGCTGCGCGCCGGAAGGCTCGCCTCTAGGCTCATACCGCCAACCCGCCCCCCGCACCACTCCCGCCGCCCGGAGGTGTCCCATCGCCACGGTCGCCAATTCCGGCACTCCGACGGCGCAGGCGCTGCAGTTCGCCGAGTCGTACGTCGGCGAGGACCTCGTCCTGCGGACCGCCCGCAGCCTCGCCCGGGAGGTGGGCCTCGACGCGGTGACGCCCGGGGCCGGGGCGGCGCTGCGCCTGCTCGCCGCCGCCGGCAACGCCCGGGCGGTGGTGGAGATCGGCACCGGCACCGGGGTCAGCGGCGTCTGGCTGCTGCGCGGGATGCGGGCCGACGGCGTGCTCACCACCATCGACCTGGAGGTCGAGCACCAGCGGATCGCCCGGCGCATCTTCGTGGAGGCCGGCTTCCCGTCGGGGCGTACCCGGATCATCACCGGCCGGGCGCTGGACGTGCTGCCCCGGCTCGCGGACGGCGCTTACGACCTGGTCTTCGTCGACGCCGAGGCGACCGGCTACGCCGCGTACGTCGACGCCGCGCTGCGGCTGCTGCGACCCGGCGGGGTGCTGGCCCTCAACGGCACCCTGGCCGGCGGGCGGATCGGCGACCCGGCCGCGCGGGACGCCGAGACGGTGACCGTCCGCGAGACGATCAAGGCGCTCCGGGAGTCCGAGCACTGGATCCCGGCGCTGCTGCCGGTGGGGCACGGCCTGCTCGCCGCCGTGAAGTGCTGACCCGGCGCCGACCGCCCGGCCCGGCGTCCGCCGCGCGCCGGCCGGGACCGCCGGCTCAGTCCAGCGTCGCCAGCCAGCGCAGCAGCCCGCGTACGCCCCAGCCGGTCGCGCCCCGGGTCAGTTCGGCGTCGTCGCCGTCGGCCCAGGACGGGGCGGACATGTCGATGTGCAGCCACCGGTCGCGCAGGTCACCGGTGAACTCGCGCAGGTAGAGCGCGGCGGTCACCGAGCCGGCGCCGACGGCGGGCGAGCTGTGCAGGTCCGCCAGGTCACTGCCGAGGTGCTCGACGTAGTCGGCGGCCAGCGGCATCCGCCAGGCGGCCTCGCCGGCGGCGTCGACGGCGGCCAGCAGGTCGGCGGCGAGCTGGTCGTTCTCGCTGTAGAGGGCGCCGGTGCGCTTGCCGAGCGCGACCGCGTTGGCGCCGGTCAGGGTGGCCAGGTCGATGAGCAGGTCCGGCTGGAGTTCTCGGACCGCGTACGCCAGCGCGTCGGCGAGGACCAGCCGGCCCTCGGCGTCGGAGTTGGTGGTCTCGCTGGTCAGGCCGCCGTAGTGGCGGACGATGTCGCCGGGGCGGAACGCCGACCCGCTGACCATGTTCTCGGCCAGCGGGGCGAGCGTGGTGATCCGCACCGGCAGCCGCAGCGCGGCCGCGCCCAGCGTCGCCGCGACCACCGCGGCCGCGCCGGCCATGTCCTTGCGCATCAGCTTCATCGCCGGCACCGGCTTGATCGAGATGCCGCCGGTGTCGAAGGTGATGCCCTTGCCGACCAGCACCACGTGGGTGCGGGCGTCGGCGGGCCGCCAGTCCAGCTCCACCAGGCGGGGGGTGCTCGCCGAGCCGCCGCCGACGGCGAGGATGCCGCCGAAGCCCTCGGCGGCCAGTTCCTCGGGTCCGCGTACCCGCAGGTGCAGGTCGGGCTGGTCGGCCGCGGCCGCCTCGACCTGCGCGACGAACCACTGCGGGTTCTTCACCGAGGACGGGGTGTTGGTGAGGTCCCGGGCGAGTCGGGTCATCCGGGCGGTGGTCTCGGCGACCTCGACCGCGTCGCGGTACGCGTCGGGGTCGTCGACCAGCAGGTCCACCCCGGTCAGCGCGGGCGACTCGCCGGCCTCGGTCATCCGGAACCGGTAGGAGGCGAGCAGCAGCCCCTCGACGAGGGCGCGCACCGCCTCCGCGCCGGTCCCGGTCGGCACCGAAAACGTGATGTGCGTCTCATTCTTGCCGGCGCGGGTCAACGCCGCCCCGGCGGCCCGCCAGGCCCGGTCGGCGCCGTCGCCGATGCCGAGCAGCAGCAGTCGGGCGGGGGTACGGGCCGGTCGCAGGTGCGCGTACGTCTCGCCGGCCCGGCCGGTCAGCCGGGTGGCCGGCAGCAGGGCGGTCGCCTCCGCCAGCACCTCGTCGGGCAGGGCCGGTCCGGTCGGGGCCAGCGTCGCCGGAATGTCGCCCCCGTCGGTGTCGGCCGCTGCGCGGACGGGCAGGACGAGGGTGTCGAGCCGGTCCGGACCGGCTGACAGGCGGATGGCGAGCACGCTGGACCGTACCTCCGGGAAAGGATCGTGGTGCGGGGCCTGGCCACCCGCGTACAGGTGAAGACCCTGAGCCACCGGCCGTGGCCGGTGGCTCAGGGATACGACGAACCGCCCGCGCGTCGCCGCGCGGCCTGTCGGTCGATCAGCCGGCGGCCGCCTTCAGTGCGTCACCCAGTGCATTGGCCTCGTCGGGAGTCATCTCGACGACGAGCCGGCCACCGCCCTCCAGCGGGACCCGCATGACGATGCCCCGGCCCTCCTTGGTGACTTCCAGCGGACCGTCGCCCGTCCGCGGCTTCATCGCCGCCATGTTGTCTCCCCTCAGACCTGTATCAGGGTCGGTGGGTTGCCCCACAGCCACTTCGTCACGACCACCCGCAACGTACGCGGAGGTGTCGACCAACGATTTTCCCTGATGAACACCGCCGGACCCAAACCGAAGCAGCATTGATGTAACAGCATCTAGCTTATCTTGAGAAGGCCTGTCACAATGTGCGGTCATGCAGGCACGGTCGGCACTCTTCGACCTGTACGGCGACTACCTCCGACCGAGGGGTGGCCGTGCACCGGTCGCCGCCCTGGTCAAGCTGCTGGCGCCGCTCGGGATCGCTCCTCCGGCCGTGCGCACCGCGGTCTCCCGGATGGTCCGTCAGGGCTGGCTGGACCCACTCCGGCTGGCCACCGGGCCCGGATATTCGATCACACCGAAGGCCGCCCGGCGACTCGACGAGGCGGGCGCCCGGATCTACCGCACCGGCCGGGTCACCTGGGACGGCCGGTTCGACCTCCTGGTGCTCCAGACCCCGACGGCCCGGCGGGACCGGCAGCGCCTCGCCGCCAACCTGGCCTTCCTAGGCTACGGCACCCTCGACGAGCACACCTGGGTGGCCACCCGGGCGAGCGAGGACGTGGACCTGCTCCTGGAGGAGGCGGGCGTGCGCTACGAGCGGTTCACCGCCGCGCACGCCGCCGGCACGCCGGGCGCGATGGGGGTCGTCCGCCGGGCCTGGGACCTCACCGAGATCGGGCACGCGTACGAGCGGTTCGTCGCCGAGCAGCGGCCGCTGCTGTCCGGGGTGACCGTACGCAGCGGCGACGAGGAGGCGTACGCGGCCCGGTTCCGGCTGGTGCACGCGTGGCGTACGTTCCTGTTCCGGGACCCGCAGCTGCCCCCGGCGCTGCTCCCGGAGCGCTGGCCCGGCACCACCGCGGCCAGCTTCTTCGACCGGCACGCGGCCCGGCTCCGGCCGGCCGCCGACCGGTACGTCGAGCACTGCCTCGACGCCAGCAACCGCATCGCCCGACAGAAGGGTCGTTAGAAACGTGACCGAGCCGCTGCTCGTCGACCGCACCGACGCCGTGGTCACCCTGACGCTGAACCGCCCCACGGCGATGAACTCGCTCGACGTGGCGCTCAAGGAGGCGCTCCGGGACACCCTGGCCGAGCTGGAGGCCGACCGTTCCTGCCGGGCCGTGGTGCTGGCCGGCGCGGGCGGGCAGTTCAGCGCCGGCCAGGACCTGCGCGAGCACGTGCAGACCCTCCAGTCGACCACCACGAACCCGCTGGACACCGTGCGGGCGCACTACAACCCGATCGCCGCCCGGCTGGCCAGCCTGCCCAAACCGGTGGTGGCCGCGGTGCGCGGGATGGCGGCCGGGGCGGGCGCCTCGCTGGCCTTCCTCGCCGATTTCCGGGTCGGCGGCCCGAAGACGAAGTTCCTGATGGCGTTCGCCGGGGTGGGGCTGGCCGCCGACACCGGGGCCTCCTGGACGCTGCCCCGGCTGGTCGGCCACGCCAAGGCCGTCGAGCTGCTGATGCTCGCCGAGCCGGTCGGCGCCGAGGAGGCCTGCCGGCTGGGCCTGCTCAACAAGCTGGTCGAGGACGACGAGCAGGTGCTGCCGACCGCGCAGGAGCTGGCCGCCCGGCTCGCCGCCGGCCCGACCGTCGCGTACGCGGCGATCAAGCGTCAGCTCTCCATCGCCGACGCGGGCACCCTCGCCGACGCCCTCGCCGCCGAGGCGCAGGCCCAGGCGATCTGCGGCGCCACCGCCGACCACAAGGCCGCCACGATGGCGTTCGTGGCGAAGCGCAGGCCGGTCTTCGAGGGCCACTGACGGCACCAGCGCCGGCCCGGTCCGCGGGGCCGGCCGGCGCTCACCCGGTCAGTCGTCCTCCTCCGGGTCCTGGTTCGCCTCGGCGCCCAGCACGAACGCCTGCATGGCCAGCTCGTCGCCGGACGGGGAGACGAACGCGGGCAGCTCGGCCGGGCCCAGCTCCTGCACGTACGACCAGAAGAGCCGGACCGCCTCGGCCCGGGAGTCCGCCTCGATCGGGAGGTCCAGGCTGACCAGCCAGGTGCGGCGCAGCGGCGGCGGGCCGAGCCGGTCGGCCAGCTCGCGGTAGATCCCGGCGTCGAGCGGGGTGACCGGCCCGGCGACCGGCACCTGGTCGGCCGGGGCCGGCTCGTCGAAGGCCCGCCGGGTGTACGTCACCACCAGCGAGTCCGCACCCGCGCGGGCCACCCGACCCAGGGCCACCAGCCGGGGCGGCTCCGGCACCAGCACCGCCACCGGGTCACCGGGGCGCGGCCGGGACTCCCCGACCGGGGCGGGCAGCTCCAGGATGTCGTGGTGGACGAGGCGTTCGGCGTCGTACCGGCCGGCCGGCAGGAGCAGCGCCCAGGCGCCCTCAGCCGGCCCGTCGACGTCGGTCGTCCCGCTGGCGCGGTGGTCGGTCGCGGTCATGCCCCCATCTCATCACGGGCCGCCTCGGCGGCGGCCACGTGGCAGCCGGCCAGGTGATCGTCGACCATGCCGGTGGCCTGCATCAGCGCGTACGCGGTGGTGGGGCCGACGAAGCGGAAGCCGCTCTTCTTGAGCGCCTTGGCCAGCGCGGTGGACTCCGGCGTCAGGGCGGGCACCGAGGCGAACGACGCCGGCCGGGCGGCCCGGGCCGGCGGCGCGTACGACCAGAGCAGCGCGGAGAGCCCGTCGGGCAGCTCCAGGGCGGCCCGCGCGTTGGCGATCGCCGCCTCGATCTTGGCGCGGTTGCGGACGATCCCCGCGTCGGCGAGCAGCCGGGCCACGTCGGCCTCGCCGTAACCGGCGACCCGCTCGATCCGGAACTGGTCGAAGGCCAGCCGGAACGCCGGGCGCTTGCGCAGGATGGTCAGCCAGGACAGGCCGGACTGGAACGCCTCCAGCGTCAGCCGCTCGTAGAGCGCGTCGTCGCCGCGCAGCGGCCGGCCCCACTCGGTGTCGTGGTAGACGGCGTAGTCCGGGGTGCTCGACCCCCAGGCGCAGCGGGTCAGGCCGTCGGGGCCGGTCACCAGGTCAGTCACGGCGTACAGGCTAGGGCCTGGCTCCGACAGCGCCGGGTGGGGTCAGGGCAACCGGCCCTGCTCGACCAGCCGGGCGAAACGCTTCAGCGCCAGGGTGAGGCTCGCCTTGGAGCCCGGCCAGAGCAGCGGCCACGCCACCCGGCCGGCCGGCCCGCCGGGCAGGTGGAACCACTCGTGCCAGACCACCTGGGTGCGGTCCCGGGCCAGCGGGGTGCAGCGCAGCACGCCGGGACCGCGGAGCAGCTTGCCGCAGTGCACGACGCCGACCTCGTACGGCGCGTCGACCCGGACCACCCGCATCTCGTCGCGCAGCACCGCCGGCCCGAGCGCGGTGACCGCCTCGACCAGGGTGCCCTCCCCGCCGTCGCCCTCGACGACGCGGACCGTGGTGAACGGGATCCACTCGGACTGCCGCTCCCAGTCGGTGAGCGCGGCGAAGACCCGGGGGGCGGGGGCGTCCACGATCACCGTGGCGGTGAACTCGCCGGCCCCGGGCTGGGCGGCCTCACGCAGGCCGTCCACGCCCTCCGGGCCGGTCACAGCGACTCCGAGCGGACCCTGTCGCCGGGCCGCCCGCCGGCCGGGTCGGCATCGGGGTCGGTGCCGTCGGAGCGGGGGTCGGTGTCCACGGCCGCGGTGCGCAGGGCGGGCGCGGCGTCGTCGGCCGCCTCGGGCGGGGCCCCGGCGTCAGCGGCGGCGGTGCGCAGGGCCGGGGCGTCGAGCGGCCGGTCGGCGTCGTCGGCCGCCGACCGGTCGGCGTCGAGCGGGCGGACGCCGTCCGAGACCGCCGCGCTCGGCTCGACGTCCCGTGGCGCGTCGGTCGATCCGTCCGCCGGTGTCGCGGCGGCACTTGCGAGTTCGGCGTACCCGGGGTCGGTGGCCGGGGCTTCGCCGGCCGCCTCCTCGCGGGCGCGGCGCAGCGCGTCGGCGTCGGCCAGCCGGCCCTCGCGCAGCGCCGCGACCTCGGCCTCCAGCACGCCGATCAGCTCGGCCTTGTAGCCGATGTCGTAGGCGGCCCGGCGCATCGCCTGGTCGACCTGGACCATCCGGTAGCCGCGCAGCGCGGTGTCGAAGCGGACCTCGCCGACGTCCGCCTCGCGCAGCGGGCGGCTGCCCGGCAGCGGCACGGCCCGGCCGTCCGGCTCGGCCGGCGCCAGGCCGGCGTCCCGGCCGGAGACCAGCACCGTCACCCCGAACACCACCGCCGCCACGGTCAACGCGATGACCAGTACGAGCAGAACCTGACCCATGGACAGATCGTGGCACGGCGACCGCCCCCCGAGCGACCCCAACCACCGCAGCGCCCCGGATCCCCTGGTGACGTCCCGGCCCGCCGGCGTGCCGGTCGACCGGATAGCGTCGTCACCGGCCGGGTGACCCGGCCGGCGACGGGCGGGAGGCGGGATGGCCGGGGCACTGCGGCTCGGTGGGCGGACGTTCGGACCGGGCGAGCTGGTGGTGATGGCGATCGTCAACCGCACGCCGGACTCGTTCTTCGACCGGGGCGCGACCTTCGCCCAGGACAGCGCGCTGCGCGCGGTGGAGGCCGCGGTGACCGAGGGCGCGGAGATCATCGACATCGGCGGGGTGAAGGCCGGGCCGGGCGACGAGGTCGACGTCGTCGAGGAGATCCGGCGGACGGTGGACACCATCGCCGCCGTCCGGGCCGCCTTCCCCGACGTGGTGATCTCGATCGACACCTGGCGGGCCGAGGTCGCGGTGGAGGCGGTGGCGGCCGGCGCCGACCTGCTCAACGACACCTGGTCCGGCGCCGACCCGGCGCTGGCCCGGGTCGCCGCGCAGACCGGGGCCGGGCTGGTCTGCTCGCACGCCGGCGGGCTCGCCCCGCGTACCCGGCCACACCGGGCCACCTTCGACGACGTGGTCGCCGACGTGGTCGACACGGTGACCGGGCTCGCCGAGCGCGCGGTGACTCTGGGGGTACGCCCCGACGGCATCCTGATCGACCCGGCGCACGACTTCGGCAAGAACACCCGGCACTCGCTGGAGATCACCCGCCGGCTCGACGAGCTGACCGGGACCGGCTGGCCGCTGCTGGTGGCCCTGTCGAACAAGGACTTCATCGGCGAGACGCTGGACCTGCCGGTGCCGGAACGACTGGAGGGCACCCTCGCCGCGACCGCCGTCTCGGCCTGGCTCGGGGCCCGGGTCTTCCGCGCCCACCAGGTGCGCCCCACCCGCCGCGTGCTGGACATGGTCGCCTCGATCCGCGGCGACCGCCCCCCGACGCTCACCCGCCGCGGTCTCGCCTGACCGGCGCCGGCGTCAGGTCCAGCGGAGGATGTTCTTGCGCCAGGCGTAGAGGATGCCGAGCGCCACCACGGCCACGAAGATGCCCATCTCGGCGACGGTGACCAGGCCGAAGCCGGGACGGTCGAAGACCAGCGCCCAGGGGAAGAGGAAGACCGCCTCGACGGCGAACAGGACGTAGAGGTACGCGTAAACGTAGTAGCGGATCTGCATCTGCGCCCAGTCGCCGCCGACCGGGTCGAGACCGCACTCGTAGCTGGTCCGCTTGCCCCAGGGGTCAGCCGGACGGCCAGGACGTAACACCCGATTGGCCGAGAACGCCGTAACGAAGAAGAGAGCGCTGGCGAGCAGGAGGAGCCCGAGCGTCGCGTACGAGCCCAGGTAACCGGTCACGGTGGATCAGCCTACCGGCCACCGGTCCCGCCCGACCGGCCCGGGAGGCGTACCGAACACGTTACGAATTTGTTTCCCGGTGGGACTAGTGCCCCCCGGCAACTGTTACCGAATAATGAAAGCTCACCCAGTGTCACGGAGGACAGATGGCCCGCGTGGACGTACGCCCCGGTCGGCGGACGCTCGCCCGGCGTACCTCTTCGCTGGTAGCGGCGTCGCTGGCCATCGGGCTGGCGGTCGCGCTCGCGGCCGCGCCGGGCCTGGCCACCGCCTCCCCGACGGTGCTGCGGGTGGTCACCGCCGCGACCGACGCGACGACGCCGGGTGGTGAGCCGACGGACGAGACCACTCCGCCGGTCGAGCCGACCGCCACCGAACCGCTGCCGACCACCGCGCCGCCGACGCTGCCCCCCGACCCGGAGCCGACCACCCCGGCACCCGAGCCGACCACGGCCACCCCGACGACGCCCGCCCCCGGCGACCCCGCCCCGAACACCACCGCGCCGACCACCACCGCGCCCGCCCCGCCGCCGCCCCCGCAGGGTGGTGGCGGCCGGCCGGTGCCCCCGGGCGACCCCGCGCCGAGCCAGCAGGACACCGGCGGCCTGGGGGTACGGGTCACCACCCGCGACATCGTGCTCGGCCCCGGCTACTGGAACGCCCGGACCACCACCACCACGCTCCGGGTGACCATCGCCAACACCGGGACGCTCGCCGGACGGGTCCACCTCGCCTACACCCTGCCCGCCGGGGTGACCGACGCGGGCACCCCGGGCTGCGCCGCGATGGGCGGCGGCAACTGGCAGTGCGGCGAGTGGGCCGCCGCCCCGGGCGCGAAGTTCACCAGCCTGATCCGGGTCCGGGTCGACGGCGGGGCGTGGCGGAAGATGCCGCTCAGCGGCTCGGTCCGGGCCACCGCGTCCGGCGCGGGGACGGCCACCGCCGCGGACAACGAGGGCTTCGCGGTCCTCTTCCCGCCCGGCCCGCCGGCGCCCGGAATGAGCCTCGCCGCCGAGGAGGTGGCCTTCGACATCAGCGGCGGCCCGGCCGAACTGGGCGTTCGGCTGGGCAACACCGGCCGGGTGGACGCCGCGGGACGGGTGGAGGTGGTGCTGCCGGACGGGGTCAGCGTGCTCGCCACGCCCGGTTGCGAGGTGGTCTCACCGACGCGTACCCGGTGCGACGCCGGGACCGTGGCGGCGGGCCGTACCGCCACCCTGCGCCTGCCGGTCGCCGCCACCCCGCAGGCCCAGCGCGCGGCGCCGCTGGCCGGAGCGGTGATCGCCCAGCTCGACCCGCGCGCCGGGCGGACCCGGCAGATGCAGATGAGCTTCCGGATCACCGCGGCGGTGGCGCTGGCCACCCCGCCGGCGGCGACCCCGGTCCCCACCGGCTCGCAGGGCGTGATCGCCGCCGGCGGTCAGACCTCCGACCGGGGCGCGATGAACTCGGCGCAGCGGATCGCGGTCACCCTGATCGCCGGCTCCGGGCTGCTGGTGGTGCTGGCGCTCGCGCTGGCCACCAGCTCGTTGCGGCGGCGGATGAGCGGGCCGGTGCCGGACCCGTCGGCGAATCCGGCATCCGACTGAACCGGCCGGCCCGGTAAGGGTCGGCGGCCGTGATCTCGATTACGGCGGTCACCCCGAAACGGCCCACAACCGGACGAACAACCTTCGGATTCGTTCCCACTCGTCGGACCTCCACCAAGGATGCCCTAACGGCTCGACGTAGGCTCTGGGGTGAGAATCAACAGCGGGCCGGACCTGCCACGGGCGGATCGGCGCAGCGGCGCGTCAAGGAGGTCACGTGGCGGGGCAAGGCCGGGTCACCATCAGGTTCAGCCGCCCGCGCGACGGGGCTGAGCGAAGCGAGGTGCAGGCGTGACCAAGCAGATCCGTCAACTGGACCGGGTGGTCATCCGGTTCGCCGGTGACTCCGGCGACGGCATGCAGTTGACCGGCGACCGGTTCACCTCCGAGACGGCGCAGCTGGGCAACGACATCTCCACGTTGCCCAACTTCCCGGCCGAGATCCGGGCGCCCGCCGGCACGCTGCCCGGCGTGTCGAGCTTCCAGGTGCACTTCGCCGACTACGACATCCTCACCCCCGGCGATGCGCCGAACGTGCTGGTGGCGATGAACCCGGCGGCGCTCAAGGCCAACCTGGCCGACCTGCCCCGCGGCGCGGACATCATCGTCAACACCGACGAGTTCACCCGGCGCAACCTGGCCAAGGTGGGCTACGAGTCCAGCCCGCTGGACGACGACTCGCTCGCCGGCTACGTGGTGCACCCGGTGGCGCTGACCTCGATGACGGTCGGCGCCCTCGCCGACCAGGCGGTGTCCAAGAAGGACGCCGAGCGGGCCAAGAACATGTTCGCGCTGGGCCTGCTCTCCTGGATGTACTCCCGGCCGTACGAGTCGACGCTGCGCTTCCTGGAGCGCAAGTTCGCCGCCCGTCCGGAGCTGGTCGCCGCGAACGTGGCCGCCTTCCGGGCCGGCTGGAACTTCGGCGAGACCACCGACTCGTTCTCCGTCCGGTACGAGGTGAAGCCGGCCAAGATGCTGCCGGGCACCTACCGGAACATCACCGGCAACGCGGCGCTCTCGCTCGGCCTGGTGGCCGCCGGCGTCCGCTCCGGGCTGCCGGTGTTCCTCGGGGCGTACCCGATCACCCCGGCGTCGGACATCCTGCACGAGCTGAGCAAGCACAAGCGGTTCGGCGTGATCACCATGCAGGCCGAGGACGAGATCGCCGCGGTCGGCGCCGCGCTGGGCGCCTCGTACGGCGGCTCGCTCGGCGTCACCACCACCAGCGGCCCGGGCGTGGCGCTCAAGAGCGAGACGATCTCCCTCGCGGTGGCGCTGGAGCTGCCGCTGGTCATCGTCGACGTGCAGCGGGCCGGGCCGTCCACCGGCATGCCCACCAAGACCGAGCAGGCCGACCTGAACATGGCGCTGCACGGCCGGCACGGTGAGGCCCCGGTCGCGGTGATCGCGCCGAAGTCGCCCTCCGACTGCTTCCACGCGGCGCTGGAGGCGGCCCGGATCGCGCTGACCTACCGCACCCCGGTGATCCTGCTGTCCGACAACTACGTCGCCAACGGCTCCGAGCCGTGGCTGCTGCCCGACGTGGAGTCCCTGCCCGACCTGCGGGTCGAGTTCGCCACCACGCCCAACGGCGAGGACGGCACCACCTTCCTGCCCTACCTGCGCGACCCGGAGACCCTGGCCCGGCCGTGGGCCATCCCGGGTACGCCGGGGCTGGAGCACCGTATCGGCGGCCTGGAGAAGGCCGACAAGACCGGTGACATCTCGTACGACCCGGCGAACCACGACTTCATGGTGCGGACCCGGGCGGCCCGGATCGACACGATCCCGGTGCCGGACGTCGAGGTGGAGGACCCGGACGGAGACGCCCGGGTGCTGGTGCTCGGCTGGGGCTCGACGTACGGGCCGATCGGCGCGGCCTGCCGGGCCCTGCGCCAGCGCGGCCTGTCGATCGCACAGGCGCACCTGCGCCACCTGGCACCGATGCCCGCCAACCTCGGCGAGGTGCTGCGCTCCTACGACCGGGTGGTCATCCCCGAGATGAACCTCGGCCAGCTCGCCCACGTGATCCGGGCCAAGTACCTGGTCGACGCGATCAGCTACAACCAGGTCCGCGGCCTGCCGTTCACCTCCGCCGAGCTGGAGACGACGCTGGAAGAGGTCCTGAAGAATGTCTGAGCCCGTCGCCCTGAAGCTCACCGCCAAGGACTTCAAGTCCGACCAGGAGGTGCGCTGGTGCCCCGGTTGCGGTGACTACGCGATCCTGGCGGCCATTCAGCAGTTCATGCCGGAGCTGAACATCGCCCGGGAGAACACCGTCTTCGTCTCCGGGATCGGCTGCTCGTCGCGCTTCCCGTACTACATGAACACCTACGGGATGCACTCGATCCACGGCCGCGCCCCGGCGATCGCCACCGGCCTGTCGGTGTCCCGGCCGGACCTGTCGGTCTGGGTGGTCACCGGCGACGGCGACGCGCTGTCGATCGGCGGCAACCACCTGATCCACGCGCTGCGCCGCAACGTCAACCTCAAGATCCTGCTGTTCAACAACCGGATCTACGGCCTGACCAAGGGGCAGTACTCGCCGACCTCCGAGGTCGGCAAGATCACCAAGTCGACCCCGGTCGGCTCGGCGGACGCCCCGTTCAACCCGCTGTCGCTGGCGCTGGGCGCGGAGGCCACCTTCGTCGGCCGCACCATCGACTCGGACCGCAAGCACCTCCAGTCGGTGCTGCGGGCCGCCGCCCAGCACCAGGGTTCCGCGTTCGTGGAGATCTACCAGAACTGCAACATCTTCAACGACGGCGCGTTCGACCAGCTCAAGGAGCCGGCCACCCGGGACGACTACCTGATCCGGCTGGAGCACGGGCAGCCGATCACGTTCGGCAAGGACGGGCAGTTCTGCGTCGTCCACCCGCCGGGCGGGTTCGGGCTGGAGGTCCGGGAGACCGCGGCCACCCCGGCCGAGGAGATCGTGGTGCACGACGCCGGAGTCAACGACCCCGCGTACGCCTTCGCGCTGTCCCGGCTGCCCGGTCTCGACCTGCGCAACACCCCGATCGGCGTGTTCCGCTCGGTCGACCGCCCGTCCTACGACAGCGTGGTGCAGGAGCAGGTGGCCGCCGCCAAGGCGAAGGTCACCGAGACCCCCGAGGAGCAACTCGCCGGCCTCCTCGCCACCGGCGACACCTGGACCATCCTCTGACCCACCCGCTCCACGCACCTCTTACCGAGAAAGAGTGGCTGTTCCCGACGGAATAGCCGCTCTTTCTCGGTAAGTGCGCCCGGGCGCCCCAGGGGGTGGTCAGGGGTGGGTGGCGGTGGTTTGGGGGCGGTCGTCGCGGACGTGGACGAGCATGTCGCCGGTCTCGATGACCGCGCCGGCCTTGTCGGCGAGGGTGACCACCTTGCCCCGGCGGACCAGCGCGATGACCAGGGATTCCAACTCACGCGGCGACTTGCCGACCTCGTGCCGCTCGGCGGAGCGCATCGCCAGCGCCATGCCCTGGCCGGGGGTGAGCAGGTCCTCCACCACGTCGATCAGCGGCGGCGCCGAGGTGGAGAGCCCGAGCAGCCGGCCGGCGGTGGCCGAGGACACGATCACGTGGTGCGCGCCGCTCTGCCGCAGCAGCGGGGCGTTCTCCGCCTCGCGGACCGCCGCGATGATCCGGACCTGGCCGGCGGTGAGCTGCCGCGCGGTGAGCGCCACCAGCACCGAGGCGTCGTCGCTGTCGGTCGCGATGATCACCGCCTTGGCGTTGCGGACGTGCGCCTCCTCCAGCACCGACGAGCGGGTGGCGGAGCCCTCGATGGCGACCAGGCCGGCGGAGGTCGCCTGCCGCAGCGCGGTGCCGCTGCGCTCCACCACCACGATCCGGGACTTGTCCAGGCCGTTCTCCAGCAGGGCGGAGACCGCGCTGCGGCCCTTGGTGCCGTAGCCGCAGATGATGACGTGGTCCTTCACGGTTCTCCTCCACCGCCCCAGCCGACGGCCGGTCCGGTACTGCTCGGTCAGGACTTCCAGGGTGGTGCCGACCAG
Source organism: Micromonospora sp. U56 (assembly GCF_018070095.1). Classification (NCBI taxonomy): domain Bacteria; kingdom Bacillati; phylum Actinomycetota; class Actinomycetes; order Micromonosporales; family Micromonosporaceae; genus Micromonospora; species Micromonospora sp. U56. The sequence continues at coordinate 375 of NZ_JAGPYL010000060.1, read as the reverse complement.
GATGATCAGGAAGAGCACCCGGGCGGGGGTGATGAACAGGACGTTGACCAGCCGGGCCGACGGCGAGAACGGGGTGATGTCGCCGTACCCGGTCGTGGAGAGGGTGACCACCGCGTAGTAGGCGCAGTCGAGCAGGGTCAGCCCGTGCTCGTCGACGTCGCGGTAGCCGTTCCGGTCGAGGAAGACCACCGCGATGGTCAGCAGCACCAGGCCCAGGGCAGCGGCCAGCCGGAGGCTCAACGCGCTCAGCGGGCCCCGCCGCTGCGCCGGGAAATGGATCACCGTCGGTCCTGCTTCCCCCGGATCGCCTGCACGCCCACAACATAGCGGTTGGACCGGCATCCGCACGCCGGGGTGGCAGACCGGGCGGGTGGG
>NZ_JAGPYL010000006.1:0-105769 GCF_018070095.1 Micromonospora sp. U56 | reverse complement strand
CCCCCCGGCAGCGGCGGGTCGAGGGCGGACCCCGCATCGGCGCCCGCGCACCCCGCCGGCGACCCCGGAGCTGACCTCTACCCGCAGCCGCCGGTGGACCCGGCCGGCACGCCACCGGCCCGCCAGGTCGCCGCGCTCGGCGACGTCCAGCACCGGATCCAGTACCTGGAGAACACCCTCGCCCGGACCCGCGCCGACCTCGCCACGGTGCGGCGCGGACCGGATCCGGTGCTGCACCTGCTGACCACCCTGACCGCCGGCGGGGACGCGGACGCGGCCTCGCCGTTGACCGTGGCGGACGCCGCGGACGTCGCGGACACCCCCACCGGCCGCGCCGTCGCGCTCTCCGGCGCGATCACCGCCGGCCAGGCCGAACTCGTCCGCCGCCGGCAGGAGGAGACGCGGCTCCGGCAGGAGATCGACCGTCGGGTACGCGCCGCGCCCGCCGTGGCGGCACCGGCCCGCACCGTCGCCACGGTGGGTCACGGCCGGCTCGGCCGACCACTGGCGGGCCGACTCACCAGCCGGTTCGGCACCCGGTTCGACCCGTACTACCGGGTCTGGCAGTTGCACGCCGGGGTGGATCTCGCCGCCCCGACCGGCACCCCCATCCTGGCGGCCGCCGACGGCCGCGTCGCGCGGGTCGGCTGGTACGGCGGCTACGGCAACTACACCTGCATCGCACACGGCCGGGCGGACGGGCAGCGGCTGTCCACCTGCTACGGCCATCAGTCCCGGCTGCTGGTGTCGCCCGGCCAGCGGGTCCGCGCCGGCCAGGTGATCGGACTGGTCGGGTCGACCGGCGCCTCCACCGGCCCGCACCTGCACTTCGAGGTTCGTCTCGGCGGCCGTCCGGTCGACCCGCTGCCCTGGCTCTGAAGCGCGCCCGTCCTCCGGGTGGGACGAGCGCGATCACGCGCCGACTCGGCGTTCCCGATCCGGCCGGACCGGGCGGGTCGACGCGGAATCCCGTTCGCCGGTACCGGGCCCCGCCCCTACCATCGGCGGTCATGAACGACATGAGCTGGGCGGACGGCGTGACCCGGGTGGCCGTGCTCACCGGGGCCGGCATCTCGACCGACTCCGGCATCCCCGACTACCGGGGCCCGTCCGGCGTCTGGACGCGCGACCCGGCCCTGGCCGACGCGTTCACCCACCGCTCGTTCCTGGCCGACCCGGCCGTGCGGGCGAGGTTCTGGCGGACCTATCTCGGGCATGCCGCGTGGCAGGCCGAGCCCAACCCGGCGCACCGCGCGCTCGCCGAGCTGGAGCGGGCCGGGGTGGCGGTACGCATCCTGACCCAGAACGTCGACGGACTGCACCAGAAGGCTGGCTCCGGCCCGCGAAAGGCGCTCGAACTGCACGGCACGATGCACGAGGTGGTCTGCACCGGCTGCGGCACGCGCACGCCCAGCGAGCGAACCCTGGCCCGGGTGGCGGCTGGCGACGGGGACCCCCGGTGCCTCGACTGCGGCGCCATCCTCAAGCTGGCCGTGGTGCTCTTCGGCCAGCACCTCGACGCGGCGACGATCGGCCACGCCGAGCGGATCGCCGCGCACAGCCAGCTCATGCTCGCGGTCGGCAGTTCACTCCAGGTCGAGCCGGTCGCCTCGCTGTGCGCGGTGGCGGTGAACGCGGGTAACCGCCTCGTCGTCGTCAACCGCGATCCGACCCCGTACGACGACCTCGCCGTCGAGGTGATCCGCGAACCGATCGGCACGGCACTCCCCCGGATCTGCGCGGCACTCGCCGCGTTCGGCGCGCCGACGTCGCCGTAGCCGGCCGGGTGGCGACCGGCGGTCGGACAGGTCAGTGGCCGCGGTAGAGCGCCTCGATGTCGGCGGCGTAGCGGGCCTGGACCGCCTCGCGTTTGATCTTCAAGGTGGGGGTGAGCTCCCCGTCGGCTTCGGTGAGGTCGCGGGGCAGGATCCGGAACTGCTTGACCTGTTCCGCCTTGGACACCGCCTGGTTGGCCTGGTCGACCGCGGCCTGGATCTCCTGGCGCAACTCGGGGTCGTCCCGCAGGTCGGCCACGTCCGCGTCCGGGTGGCCGTGGGCGACCCGCCACCGTTGCCAGGCCGGTGGATCGATGGTGACCAGGGCGGTCACGTAGGGGCGGCCGTTGCCGACGAGCATGCACTGGCCGACCAGGGGGTGCGCGCGGACCTGCTCCTCGATCGGAGCGGGGGCGAGGTTCTTCCCCGCCGCCGTCACGATGATCTCCTTGATGCGACCGGTGATGCGCAGGTAGCCGTCGGGGTCGAGACTGCCGAGGTCACCGGTGCGCAGCCAGCCGTCGTCGGTGAGGGTCGCCCGGGTGGCGTCGGGGTTGTTCCAGTAACCGGAGAAGACCATCTCGCCGCGGACGAGAACCTCCCCGCCGTCGGCGATGCGGATCTCCACGCCGGGCAGCGGGCGGCCGACGGTGCCGATCCGCATCGCCGAGGGCACGTTCGCCGTCACCGCCGGAGAGGTCTCGGTCAGCCCATACCCCTCCAGGACGGTGATGCCGGCGCCGCGGAAGAAGTGCGCCAGCCGCTGTTCCAGCGGCGCACCGCCGGCCATCGCCAGCCGGCACCGTCCGCCGAGGGCGGCGCGCAACGTCCGGTACGCCAGCACGTCGCACCCGGCGCGCGCCAGCCGCAGCAGGATGTTCGGACCTCGCTCGGTGTCCAGGGCGCGGCTGTACCGCACGGCGACGGCATCCGCGACGGCGAACAGCCGTCCCCGGTGGCTGTCCTCGGCGCGCCGTCGGGCCCTGGCGTACATCTTCTCGAACACCCGCGGCACCGCGAGGATGAACGTCGGGCGGCACTTCCGCAGCTGCTCGAAGACCCTGCCCGGGTCGGCGCTGTGCACCATCGTCGCGCGGGCGCGCACCACACCCACCTGGATCAGTCGGGCGAACGCGTGCGCCAGCGGCAGGAACAGCACCGTCGACGCGCCCGAATGCAACAGCTCCGGCAGCACCGAGGTCGCGTTGGTGACGTCGCAGTAGATGTTGCGGTGGGTCAGCGCGCAGCCCTTCGGCCGGCCGGTCGTGCCGCTGGTGTAGACGATCGTGGCCAGGTCCCCGCCCGACACCGCCCGCCGCCGCGCCTCGACCTGCCCGTCGTCGACGGTGCGGCCCTGCCCCGCCAGGGCGATCAGCCCGCCGCCCTCGATCTGCCACGTCTGGCGCAGCGCCGGCAGGTCGTCGCGCAAGCCGGCCAGCATCGCGTCGTGCGCGGCGGTCTCCACCACACACCCCACCGCACCCGAGTCCGCCAGGATCCACCCCAACTGGTCAGCGCTGGAGGTCTCGTAGATCGGAACGGTGACCGCGCCGACGGACCACAGGGCGTAGTCGACGAGGCTCCACTCGTAGCGGGTGCGGCTCATCAGACCGACCCGGTCGCCGTGCCCGACACCGGCGGCGATGAACCCGCGGGCGAGGGTGAGCACGTCGTCGCGGAACTGCTCGCACGTCACCGGCAGCGCCCGGCCCTGCACGGACCGGCGGGCCGGCCACGACCGGGAAATCGGATCCGGACGGACGAACTGCACCACGTCGGGCGCCTGTCGGGCGTTGTCCCACACCATCTCGGCCAGGCCGGGCACCTGTGCGCCGGTGACCACCGGCTCGACCGTTACGTCCTGCACGACCGCTCCCCCGTTCACCGCACCACCGCCAGCGGGGCACCCGGTCATCATGACCTGACCGGCAGATCAAGCGGCCCGGAACGGGAGAACTCGCGACAGCGGGCCGGTCAAGATTCGGCGGGCCGGCCGCGGGGTACCGGGTGCGGGTGTCTCCTACCGGTAACAACGACAGCGCTGGCACCGTATCCGGATCGACCGCCGCTCCGACGGCGCGGAAACGGCGGCGTCGGCGCCTGCTGATCATCCTCGCCGTGCTGGCGCTGCTGGCGGGCACCGGTCTCACCGCAGGGGCGTACTACGTCGACAGCGTGCCCACGCCCAGCGACCTGGAACTGCCGGAGTCGACCACGGTCTACTTCGCCGACGGTCGCACGCCGATGGCGAAACTCGGCACCGAGAACCGCACGATCGTGCCCTACCCGGAGATGAACGACGCCGCCAAGCAGGCGATCGTGGCGACGGAGGATCGCACGTTCTGGACCAACGAGGGCATCGACTTCAGCGGGGTGCTGCGCGCCGCCTGGTCGAACGTCACCGGCGGCCAGCGCCAGGGCGCGTCGACGATCACCCAGCAGTACGCCCGGGTGGCCGCCGACCTCAAGGGCGTCTCCTACTCGCGCAAGCTCCGCGAGGCGGTCATCGCGTGGAAGCTCGACGACAAGTACAGCAAGGAGGAGATCCTCGGCTTCTACCTGAACACCGTGCCGTTCGGGCGGGGCTCGTACGGCATCGAGGCGGCCGCGCAGGCGTACTTCGGCAAGACGGTGCGCCGCGACGCGCCGGCGGCGAACCAGCTGACCACGGCGGAGGCGATGGTGCTCTGCGCCATGGTGAAGCAGCCGGAGGCCGACCCGGACGACCCCGAGGGCCAGCCCGGCTACGATCCGCGGCGCAGTCCCCTGGCCCGGCAGAACTCGATCGACCGGTGGAACTACATCCGCGACGGCATGGTGAAGCTGGGCTACCTGTCGGCGGACGAGGCGGCCAACCTGGCGTACCCGGACACGGTGAAGCCGCTCGATCCCGCCGCCGGCCGATCCAACCTCGACCGGCCGACCGGCCTGGTGGTCAACCACGTGCTCAGCGAGCTGCGGCAGACCGAGCCGTTCCAGGGCAAACCCGCCGACTACATCCGCAACGGCGGCTTCAAGATCGTCACCACCATCGACAAGCGGGTCCAGGACGCCGCCGACGCGGCCGCCGACCTCCGGCGCGACACCGCCCCCGAGGCGGTCCGCGGCCAGCCGAAGAACTGGCAGGCCGCCCTCGTGGCGGTGGAGCCCGGCACCGGCCGGGTGCTCGGCTACCACGGCGGCAGCGACGGCTCCGGCGCCGACTACGCCGGCTGGTACCAGGACGAGAACGGCGAGGCCCGCGGCTTCGGCCAGCACCCGCCGGGGTCGTCGTTCAAGGTGTACGACCTGGCCACGGCGGTGCAGGAGAAGATCTCGGTGAAGCAGCACTTCGACTCGCCGGAAACCAAGGAGTTCCCCGCCTCCGGCCGGACGAAGGGCAGCCCGGCCGGCCCGATCCGCAACGCCGAGCGGGCCCCGTGCCAGCCGGACTGCGCGCTGTGGGAGGCCACCGTCGCCTCGCTCAACGTCACCTACTTCGCACTCACCGAGCAGCTCGGCACCGCCAGAGTGATCGACATGGCCACCAAGGCCGGCGTCGACTCGATGTGGGCCAACGAGAAGGGCAACCCGCGGCCGAAGCGGATCGAACTGCGCGGCCACTCGGGTGAGGAGCTGGCGCGGCACTTCTCCACCGAGGTCGGCATCGGCCAGTACGGCATCACCGTGCAGGACCACGCCAACGGCATGGCGACCTTCGCCGCCGGCGGGAAGCGGGCCGACGCGCACTTCGTCCGCGCGGTGACCAAGGGCGACGAGAAGATCCTCGACGAACAGCTGGTGCAGACCGACATCGGGCTCGACCGGGAGGCGGTCAACCAGCTCAACTGGACGCTGAGCCGGGTGAAGGCGGCCAAGCTCGACAACGGCTGGGACTCCGCCGGCAAGACCGGCACCTGGCAGGCCGGGACGAGCACCACCCAGAACGTGCACACCTGGATGGTCGGCTACACGGGCGCGCTGGCCGCCGCGGTCTGGCTCGGCACCGTCGACGGCAAGCCGCTGAAGACCTCCGACGGCAGCTACGAGGTCTACGGGTCCACCGGCCCGGGGCCGATCTGGCGGCAGTTCATGGAACAGGCCACGGCCGCATTGAAACTCGACCCGGACAAGTACCGGTTCCAGGAGCCGACGTTCCCGGACGACACCCCGTCGCCCACCGCCCCGGCGACGCCGAAGCCGACCTCGGCGCAGCCGACGCCGACCGTGAGCGCCAGCCCGACCGCGAAGCCGACGCCGACGCCGACTCAATCGCCCAGGTCGAGCCCGTCGCGGAGCCCGGAGCCGTCCCACAGCCCCAAGCCGTCCCGCAGCCCGGAGCCAGCGCGCACGTCCCCCAGGTGACGGGGCCTGCGCCGCCCGGCACAGCGCCGGCAGGTCCGGGTGGCAGCGGACCTGACGGAACACGCCGGGCGATCGCGGGGTGATCATCTGCCGGGCCGGGACCGCTGAGGGCCGCCCGCGTACCTACTCGGCTCCGGTGAGTTCGGCGAGGTCGACGGCGCCGACGAGTCCGGCGAGTGCGGGCTCGGCGTCGAGGTTGAGGGGTTGCAGTTCCCCGGTGCGGGGCCGCTGGTTCAGCAGCAGTTCACTGCTGGTGTCGGTGACGACGGTAGCTGCGTCCACCGCATCCCAGCGCACACCTTCCAGCGCCTGACGGTCGATCTTGGCAGCGAGCAGGCACGACATCCGAGGCCGCCCGTAGCTGTCCATGCCGTCGTGCCGGAGCACCGCGACCCGGGCAGAGCGGAGGCCGGGTGCAACGGCGAAGGCTTCCCGGATCGTGACGAGGACCTGCCCGCACGCGAACAGTTGGTAATAGGCGGCGCGATCGCGCTGGGCCAGCTTGCGCAGCGACAGGTTGCCGGCCTGGGTGGTGGTGGGCATGCGCTCGGGCACGACCTGATCGATGCTCGGCACCAGCACGGCGAGGGAGACCTCCCCGTCGGCGACGCCGACAGCGGCGCTCGGGGCCTCGTTGTCCTCGAACGCTTCCTCCAACGTTTCCAGGACCACCTCGGCGTCATTGGTGCACAGCTGGTGCCAGCGCTGGTCGAGGTACTGCTGCCAGGCGGCCTGCTGCTCGCAGCGGGTGGCCCACTGCCGTTGCACCTCGGCCTCTGCCCACCGCACGGCCTGCTGCTTGGCCTGGGCTCGTCTGGCGCGTTCGAACAAGCCGATGCCGGCCAGGGCGTGCTGCTCGTAGTGCTGGTAGATGCTGTCGCGATCGGGGGCCGCCGGTTGCGGCGCGACCGGTCGGGTGGCGACGGGGAAGTCGACCCGGTGCAGGGCGAGGATGCCTAGGAATGCCTGCGCCAGGTGTCGCGCCTCCTCGGCCCGCTGTGCCTGCACGGCCTTCCGCTGCTGGCTGGCCACCTGCCGCTGGTACGCCGCTGCCGACGGACGGCGACCGGAACGGCTGCCGCCCCGACCACCACCCAGGGAGGTGTAGAAACCGACGGGTCCGACGCCGCTGGAGAACCCTGCGCGCCCGGCGCCGACGTGCACTCGGGCGGCGCGCGGACCGAGGCTGGTCCGGATGCCTCGCGACGATGCGCGGATGCGCACGCCGGGCGCCAGCTTGATCGAGAAGCCCATACCCGACCGTAGACCCCGGCAACTCGACCGGCCGTCAACCTGTCATCCGAAGCCCGCTCCCCCAGGTGGGCACCTCTCACGCTCACCACCGGGGACGCCGAACCGCCGCTCTGCACCCCGCGGCGACGACTTCCACCGAACTTGATCTTTGGCGAACGCGCCTGGCCGGATGATCGTATGGTGAGGTGTCCTCAAAAGACCGATACGGGTGACCGACCGGCGGGTGCTGCACATCGGCCCTGCTCAGCACACTCAGGGTGTGACGTACCAGCCTCCGCAGGACCCGTGGCACGAGCAGCCACCACCTCCGCCGCCTCCCCCTGCTGTGCCACCGGCCGGTCACGACTGGAGAACGCCGCCGTATCCGACCGCTCAGTTTCCCGCAGCGGCCGGTGGCTGGAGTCAACAGCCACGGAAGTCCAACAGCACCTTGAAGATCGTGGCGATCAGCGCCGTCACGCTCGTGCTGCTGTGCTGCGGAGGAGTCACCATCGCGGCGATCGTCTCTCCGCCGCCGCCCAGTTCACAGGGGGCGAAGGATCCGGCCGCTGAGTCCATCCCGACTGTCCAGGCCGCGGACGACCCCTCCCCGAGCGCGGCCGAGGCGGCACCGACGCAGGCCCCGAGTACGCCGGCAGCGACACCGACGGCCCCCGCGACACCGGTGGTGCAGACGCGCACTGTCACCGAGACGCAGAAGGTGGGGTACCAGACCCGGACGGTCTACGACTCCTCGCTGGCGAAGGGCACCAGGAAGGTGACCACCCGTGGGGTTCCGGGCGTCAGGACCCTCACCTACCAGGTCACCCTCGCGGACGGCGTTCAGACGGCAAAGAAGCTGGTCAAGTCGGAGATCACGAAGGCGCCGGTCACACAGGTCGTCAGGGTCGGCACCAAGGAGGCTCGGACGTGCGACCCGAACTACAGCGGCGCCTGCGTGCCCATCGCCAGTGATGTTGACTGTGCCGGTGGCAGCGGCAACGGTCCCGCGTACGTCGACGGACCGCTGCGGGTGGTCGGCCGGGACATCTACGACCTCGACCGCGACGGAGACGGCATCGCCTGCGACGCCTGACGAGTCTGCTTGCACCCTCCCTCGCTCGGCTTCGGCACCATCGCGCAGTCGACGCTTGCCAACGGAGCGGACGACGGTCCGGCGGGATATAGGGTCGGGGTTCATGCGGACGAAGCAGGAGCTGACCGCGGCCATCCGGCGGGACCGGAGGGCGGCGCTGGTCATCAACGCGGGCTCCCGCCGCGGCCGGGAACACTGCGAGCGGGCCCGGGCCAGGTTGGTCGCCGCCGGGTTCGACCTGCTCGGCACGTACCGGACCGACCGGCCCGGGCAGCTGGAGGAGAGCGTCGCCGCGGCCGCCGACCTGAAGCCGGACGTCCTGGTCGTGGGCGGCGGCGACGGTACGCTCAGCACCGCCGGGCGGTTGCTCGCCCACCGGGACATCGCGCTCGGCCTGCTGCCGCTGGGCACCACCAACAACTTCGCCCGCACCGTCAGCGTTCCGCTGGACCTGGACGACGCCGTCGCGGTCCTCACCCAGGGCAAGGTCATCGACGTCGACCTGGGAATCGCCGGCGAAAGGCGGTTCACCAACCACGTCGGCGTGGGCCTCTCCGCCGACATCATGCTCCGGACGCCGCCGCGCCTGAAGCGGGTCTCCGGTCGGCTCGCGTACCCGCTGACCGCCCTGGCGTTGCTCGGCCGGCACCGGCCACTGCGCGCCACCGTCCGCGCCGGCGACACCACCCACGAACTCGTCACCCACCAGCTCTACGTGGCCAACGGCGGCTTCCACGCCGGCCGGCCGATCACCGCGGACGCCGACGCCGACGACCGGCTGCTGGTGGCGTACCCGGTCGGCGGGGCGACGCGGCGCGGGCTGATCCGCGCCACCGTCCGCAACGCCGCCACCGGGCACCGGCGGACGCTGCGCGACGAGCCCTTCCTCGCGGTGCGCGAGCTGTGGCTGGAGACCGACCGGCCGGCGCGGGTCGAGGTGGACGGCGAGTTGTGCGGTACGACGCCGATCCGGGTCGGGGTGGACGCGAACGCGTTGCGGGTGATGGCACCGGCGGACAGCCCGGACCGCTGAGTTCGGGCTCAGGCCCATTCGCCGGTGAACAGCGGAGCGACCGGACGCTCCCGCCGTCCGATCCGCAGATCCCCGAAGATGGTGCTCCGGGCCGCGCGCTCGACCTCCGCGTCCAGGTCGATCTGCAGCTCCTCGGACGCGTCGTGGGCGGCGCCGATGAGCACGAGTTCGGTCCCGGGGTGATCGAGGAAGCCGGGTGGGTCGAGCGGGGCGAACCGACGACCGTGGAACTTCTTCTGCAGCGCAGCGGGCAGCGTGACCTTCCGGGAGCCGCGGAGTCCGACCCCGGGCGGGGAGGGCGCCTGCGGGTTCTTCACCGTGACGATGTAGCTCGGCTCCGGCTCGATGCTCAGCTCATGCTGCGCCTCGCCGAGCCGCAGCGGGAGTTCGAGTTCGTACGCGAGATGGGTGTGGTCGTCGTGCCGGGCGATCACGTACGCGCCCTCCGCCACGGGGCGGGCCGGCGGCTGCTCCCGCTCGCCGCGGGTCCTCGTCCGGTACGTCCGCGCCTGCAGCGCCTCGTGCAGCTGCTCCGGCCGGTCCACCACCGCGTCGACGAACGCCCAGAACCGGTCGTGCTTCTCGATATCGGGCAGGCGTTTACGCCCCACCACCAGCAGTCGCAGGTGCCGCCCCCGCCACGGGTGCATCACCACCAGCAGCCGCTGCACCTCCTCCAGGGAGTCGACGTGCTCCTCCTCGACCCGGGGACGGTAGAGGAAGTAGATGTCGCCGTCCTCGAGCAGCTCCGCCATCCGCCCCGGGTACCCGAAACCACCGGCGAGGAACGGGCGAGCCGGCCCGGCAGCCGGATGTCCGCGAACCCGCCCTCGCCGTGGTCCGGGCTATCCCCCGGCCATCGCGCCGAGGATGATGAACGGTTCCTCGCCGGCGATGACCCGCTCCGGCAGCGGCGCGTCGGGCGGGTCGTTGGAGAGGTCCTCCTCGCAGGCGTAGAAGCGGACGAACGCGCGGCGCTTGCCGCTGTGGCGGTCGCGGATGGTGCCGAGCAGCATGGGGTACTGCGCCTCGAGGGTGTCCAGCACCAGGCGCTGGGTGACCCGGCCGGCACCCGGACCGGGCACCTCGAGACGTACCTCGCCGGTGACGTGAGCCAGGTTCTTCAGGTGGGCCGGGAGGACGACCCGGATCACGGCAGCACCTGGGCTTCCACGGAGAGCACGGCCGGCAGGTCCCGGACGATCGGCGCCCAGCTGTCGCCGCCGTCCGCCGAGTGGTAGACCTGACCTCCGGTGGTGCCGAAGTAGATCCCGCACGGTTCGAGCGTGTCGACCGCCATCGCGTCGCGGTACACGTTGACGTAGCAGTCGGACTGGGGCAGTCCCCTGGTCAACGGCTCCCAGTCGTTGCCACCGGTGCGGCTGCGGTAGACGCGCAGCCTGCCCTCCGGCGGGAAGTGCTCGGAGTCGCTCTTGATCGGCACGACGTAGATGGTCTCCGGCTCGTGCGCGTGCACCGCGATCGGGAACCCGAAGTCCGACGGCAGGTTTCCGCTGATCTCGCGCCAGTTCGCGCCCGCGTCGTCGCTGCGCATGACGTCCCAGTGCTTCTGCATGAACAGGGTGTCCGGCCGGGTCGGGTGCTGGGTGATGTGGTGCACGCAGTGGCCGACCTCGGCGTCCTGGTCGGGGATCTCCCCGGACCGCAGACCCTTGTTGATCGGCAGCCAACTGGCGCCGGCGTCGTCGCTGCGGAACGCGCCCGCCGCCGAGATGGCGACGTAGATCCGGTCCTCGTTCGCCGGGTCCAGGATGATCGTGTGCAGGCACATGCCGCCGGCACCGGGCTGCCAGGTCGGCCCGGTCGGGTGGGTACGAAGGGCGGTGAGCTCCTTCCACTTCAGGCCGCCGTCGGTGGAGACGTAGAGGGCGGCGTCCTCCGCACCGGCGTACACCGTGTCGGGGTCATGGCGGGACGGCTCGAGGTGCCAGATGCGCTTGAACTCCCACGGGCGCGGGGTGCCGTCGTACCACAGGTGCTCTCCGACCTCGCCGGAGTAGGCGAAGTCGTTGCCGACCGGGTTCCAGGTCCTGCCGCCGTCGTCGGAGCGCTGGATCAGCTGTCCGAACCAGCCGCCGGACTGGGACGCGTAGAGCCGGTCCGGGTCGACCGGCGACCCGTTCAGGTGGTAGATCTCCCAGCCGCCGAAATGGGGTCCGTCGACCGTCCAGTCGCCGCGCCTGCCGTCCGACGTCAACGTGAACGCGCCCTTGCGCGTGCCCACCAACACTCGTACGCCGCTCATATCCTCATCCTTCCCACTCGGTTCCCTTGGGTAGACCGTCCACCGAGCCGAAAATCATCGGTCTGTCGTCAGTCGTACTCCCCGGCTATGACGAATCGCCGGCGTCGGCCTGTCGGTGGGGCCGGCTAGCGTCGCGCACATGACTGGCCCTGGCGACGTCCCACCCCAGATCCTCGACCGGCTCCGGCCCGTCTGCCTCGGGCTGCCGGAAACCTACGAGGAGCCGGCGTGGGTGGGCACGCGCTGGCGGATCCGCAAGCGCACGTTCGCCCACGTGCTCACGGTCGACCCCGACCACCAGGCGGCCTACGCCCGAGCTGCCGCGACCGACCAGCCGATCTGCGTGCTGACGTTCCGGTCGCCCGGCGACGAGATCGCCGGGCTGATCGCCGTCGGCCACCCGTTCTTCAAGCCGGACTGGGCCGCCGACGTCGTCGGGATGGTGCTCGACGACGGGGTCGACTGGGCCGAGGTGGCCGAGCTGCTCACGGAGAGCTACTGCGTTCTGGCGCCGAAGCGGCTGGCCGCCCTGGTCGACCGGCCGGTCGATCTCGGGTAGCCGAAGTCCGGGCGTCCGACGCCCACGGGTCGCCAGCATCATCGATCACCGCCGTAGGCTCTCCACGTCTCGCCACGCCGTCGACAACGGTGCTGGGCCTGACGCTAGCCTTCGGCGTAGACGAGGTCCATGGTGTCGGCGTGTCCCGACCAGTGCAGTTCGAGGTGCCAGCAACCGGCCCGCGGCAGGTCGATGATCGACGGGCCGGGGCCGCCGGCAACCTCCCGGGTCACCCGCGTGCCGGTTCCGTCCAGCGTCGCGGTGATCGCCAGGGTGGCGGGCGACGCCGGGTCGGGCGACGTCGCCGCCGGCTTGGCGACCCAGAGGATCTTGTTGGCGGGCCCCTCGTCCCGGCCCAGCGCCAGCGGGTGACCGAACAGCACCGCGACGATCTCGCCCTGCGCGCCGAAGACGTGCGGGATCCGGGCCTCCCCACTGAACCCGGCGTCCGCCCAGTCCGGCAGGACACCCGTCTCGACCCGTGAGCCGCAGCCTGACGCGGCGCTCGGCGGGGGATTCGCCGGGGCCGTGGTGGCCGGAGCGCCGACCGGCGTGGCGGACCGCCCCGTGGTCGTGCATGCCGCCAGCAGGACCGCCGACCCCAGCAACACCCTGCCCCAGGAACCCATCTCGCGCCCTCCGTCGTACCCGCTGACCCCGTTCGTGCCTGGCACCACTCAGGACACCGCTGGGGCCCTCGGGGTTCCCCACCCGATCAGCCGGCTCGGCTGTCACCGCCGTCCCTCCCTCAATTCAGCGAGTTGGCGATCTCGGTCGCCTCGCCCTTGGTCAGGTCGCCTTCGAGCCGGTAGCTCACGCCGGCCTGCTCCCAGATCAGGGTCGAGGCGGCGAGCCGCGCGCTCTCCAGATGGACCGTGCCCGCACGGTCCACGTAGGCCAGCGCGTGTGGGCCGCCGACCCAGACCGCGAAGCCTGCGTCGACCTGGACCCAGTCCACTCCCGGCCCGGCGGCCTGCTTCTGGAAGACCGGGTCGAGGCGACCGTCGAAGGCGTCGACGCGCAACGCACCCCCGCGGTAGAGCAGGGTGACCACCCGGTAGGAGCCGGTGCCGTCGACGTCGGCGACCAGCACCTGCTCGGGCGGACCCAGCTTCGTCGGCAGGCGGATCGGGAAGCGGAGCTTCCCCTGCGCCTCGTGCAGGGAGGCGGGCCGCTGCGACGGCAGCGGCGACGGACTGCCGGTGGGCGAGATCGGCGCCGACGACGTGTCGATGATGATTCCGGAGAAGCGCAGCAGCCCCGCCACGGCGTCGGCGAGGGCGGCCCGCCCCGGCGGCAGCACCGCGACGAGCAGGGCGACGAGCGCCACGGCGAGGCAGTAGCGCCACCGGCGTCGCCTCCGCGCGGGCGCGGCCAGTCGGGCACGTACGCGGTCGGCCACGTCGGGCGCGGCGGGTGTGTCCAGCCACTCGGCGAGGTCACGCAACTGGTGTTCGAGGTCATCCACGGCGCACCTCCTCGCGGTCGAGCAGGGCGCGGAGCTTCGCCAGCGCTCGGGACGTCCGCGACTTCACCGTGCCTCTGGGCCAGCCCAGCATCGTCACGGTCTCCTCCTCGCTGAGATCAAGGAGGAACCGGCACACGATCACCTCACGGTCCTTCACCGGCAGCAGCCGCAGGGCCCGCACCAGCGTGGCCCGGCGCTCGGCGGCGAGGACGCCGCCCACCGCGCCGTCCTCGGCGATCTGCGACTCCGGGTTCGCCGCGGCGGCCCGCAGGATGAGGCCGTCCCGCCGGCTGCGTGAGCGGTGCAGGTTGCGGGTCTCGTTGGCGACGATCGCGAGCAGCCAGACGCGAAAGGACGACTCTCCCCGATAGCGGGACAGCTTGCGGTATGCCTTCACGAACGCCTCCTGGATGACGTCCTCCGCGTCCGAACCCGCGCCGAGCAGCACCGCCGTCCGGTAGGCGGACGCGGTGTGCCGGGCGACCAGGAGGTCGTACGCCCCCAGGTCACCTGCCCGAGCGCCGGTGACGAGCTCTTCGTCGTCCAGTGGAAACCTCCAGTTGGATCACACTCATGACACCGTCCGCACCGGATGGGTTCCAGGGACGGAGGTGGAACCTCGGCGGGTGTGGCGGTGTCACCGGAGCATGCTGGCAACGACAAGGATCTCGCGTCGCACACTGCTGACCGTGCTCGCCGGTGCGGGCACCACGGCGTTGGTCGGCTGCGATCGAGCGCGGCACCCGAGTCAGGCCCGTGCCGTCACGATCCCTGATCCACTGCTCGTCGAGGTCGACGACGGGCTCGGCCTACTGCGTGGTGCGGACCGGCGGACGTTCCCGCGTTCTCTCGCCACCGCCGACGGGCGGGCGGTCTACGCGACCGCACCCGAGGGCGCCGACACCGCCCTGTGGCGGGTCGACACCGCCACGGGCGGCACCTCCACTCGGGTCGAGCTGCCCGGACGCTGGGTGCCGCAGGCCGTCTCGGCCAACGGTACGGTGGCGCTCACGTCGAACGAGGTGAGTGCCACCAAGGGGCGCCCGGAGGGGCGGGACGTGACCCCCGTGCTGATCGCCGACGTCACCGGCGTCCGACACCGGCTGGAGTTGCGGGGCAACTTCGTACCGGAGACGTTCACCGCGGATCTCGCCGGGCTCTTCGTCCTCGAGTGGCTCCCGGCGACGGCGCCGGACCGCTACCGGGTCCGCGTCGTCGATCTCGCCACCGGGACACCCGGTCCGCTGCACACCCGTGCCAAGGCGCCGGTGCCGCCCGGCGCCGAGGAGGAGATGCGCGGCGACGGACGCCAGGCGGTGCTCTCGCCGGATCGCACCACCCTCTACACGCTCTACACCCACCAGCCCGACCACCAGCACACCCGCGACCTCGTCAGCGGGCGGCCGGGCAACGTGCACGCGTTCGTCCACACGCTGCACCTTTACGAGCGATGGGCGTACTGCATCGACCTGCCACATCCGTTCGGTGCGGCGGCCGCGACCGGCCACGCCATGACGATCAGCCCCGACGGCCGTCGGCTCTTCGTCGCCGACGTCACGTCGGGCACCATCGCCGAGATCGACACCGAGGAGCTGCGCGTACGCCGGACAGGCACGCAGCCCAGGGGCGTCGGGACCGCCCACGCCGCCGCCGACCGCGACCGCCTGTTCATCGGCGCCGGCACGGTGGTACGGACGACGGATCTCACCCGCCCCGGCCGCGCGGCTGACTGGCGGGTCCGCGAACCCGTGTGCGGCCTCGTGCTGAGCCGCGACGGCAGGCGCCTCTACGTGGGCCAGAACGATGGGGTGAGCTGGCACGATCCCGGCACCGGCACCGAACTGGGTCGCGTCGTCGTCCCCCGCCTCGTCGGCGTGCGCGGTCTGGCCGGACACCTCTGACAGTGCGGATGTAGGTGTGGTCACCCGGTCCGGTCCGACTCAGCGCACGTCGTCCGGTCGTCAGCCGGCGCGGTTCAAGGAGCGCCTGTTGTTGCGCGCGCGCCCGTGCTCGGGGACGCGGTGACCGTCGTCGCCGAGCATCCGGCGCGCGGCGTCGAGTCCGGTCAGCGCCGCCCCGTAGGCGGTCACCTCCCGCTGGAAGTGCTCGACCTTGGCGTACCAGAACTTCAGCTCCGGGTTCATCCCCTTCGCGTTGATGTAGTTGACGATGTCTTCCTCAGGGGTGATGCCGTGGCGGGCGTAGCAGCGATCGAAGCGGGCCTTCGTCCGGTCGTACTTCTCGCTCATCGCGGTCAGGCTGGCTTCGGCCTCCAGCAGCTTGGCCTGCAGGTACTCCACGTAACCGCGAGGCACCGACAGGGCGGTGCGCACCGGCCGGGGCACGGACACAGTGGACACGGCGATCACCCGACCCGGCGGACGACACGTCCGCGCCACGTGCGAAAACCGGCCAGCGGCTGCGATCGACGAACGGATCCATTCTGGAACGACATGGTGGGCCGCCTTCCTTGGAACGCGATGATGGGGTCATCTCGCACCGCCGACGGGGTCAGGCGGCACCTCAGCGGCATTCGTCGAGGGGCCGGGGTACCAGCCGGCGCGGATCGACGCGTGAAACCGCTCGGGGCAGCGCCGCCCCTGATCCGCGGCAATGCGGTGACGTCCTTCTACCCGCACTCGCGGCTGACTATGCATACCCGTCACTTGGTTGCCACCTTGCCGTCAAGGATTGAATGGTGGTTCAATCCTTGCGTGGCCTACCGCAGCACCGACCGCGTGAAGGCTCGGCTGAACGCTTCCCGGGAGCGGATCATCGCCGCGGCCCTGGGCATCATGGCCGAGCACGGGTATGCCGGCTGCTCCGTCGCCGCCGTCGCCGAGCGGGCCGGCCTGGCGACGGGCAGCGTCTACCGCCACTTCCCGACCAAGGCCGACCTGTTCGCCGAGGTGTTCCGCACCGCCTCGCAGCGTGAGGTCGACGCGGTCGCGCGCGCCGCGGCGCTGGAGGCCACCGCCGCCGAGCAGATGTCCGCCGTCGTGGAGACGTTCGCCGGGCGCGCGCTGCAGTCCCCGCGGCTGGCGTACGCCCTGCTCGCCGAGCCGGTCGACCCGGCGGTCGACGCCGAGCGGCTCGTCTTCCGTCGGGCGTACGCCGAACTGATCGCCGGCCACGTCGCGGCCGGTGTGGCGAACGGTGAGCTGCCCCCACAGAACCCCGACCTGACCGCGACCGCGCTGGTCGGCGCCCTGGCCGAAGCCATGGTCGGTCCGCTGGCCGCCGGGGTCGCCGGCCCGGACACCATCCCCGCCCTGATCGCCTTCATCCACCGCGCGCTGGGAGTATCGCCGTGACGACACACGAGGTGTTCAACCAGGTTCCACCGCTGGCCGGCTACGACGCGGCGGACGACCCGGCACTGCTCGACGGGCTCGAGCGGGAGGGCGCCGGCTGGGCCGCCGTCGAGCTGCACGAGCTCGGCCGGCTGGGCGGCAGCGAGCAGGCCATCGAGTACGGGCGGCTGGCCAACGAGCATCCGCCGACCCTGCGCACCCACGACCGCTCCGGCCACCGGATCGACGAGGTCGAGTTCCACCCCGCCTGGCACGAGCTGATGCGCACCGCGGTCACGCACGGCCTGCACGCCGCGCCGTGGGCGGACGACCGGCCCGGGGCACACGTGGCCCGGGCCGCCAAGTTCTACACGTGGCGCCCCGACGCCGGCCACGGCTGCCCGATCTCGATGACCTACGCGGCCGTGCCGGCGCTGCGGCACAACCCGGAGCTGGCCGCGCAGTACGAGCCGCTGCTCACCGCCACGACGTACGACTTCGGGCTGCGCTCGCCGCTGACGAAGCGCGGGCTGCTGGCAGGCATGTCGATGACGGAGAAGCAGGGCGGCTCGGACGTACGCGCCAACACCACCACCGCCCGCCCGGCGCCGGACGGCAGCTACCGGCTCATCGGGCACAAGTGGTTCACCTCCGCACCGATGTGCGACGTCTTCCTCACCCTCGCCCAGGCGCCGGGCGGGCTCACCTGCTTCCTGGTCCCCCGCGTCCTGCCGGACGGCACCCGCAACCCGATGCGCCTGATGCGCCTGAAGGACAAGCTCGGCAACCGATCCAACGCCTCGTCCGAGGTCGAATACGAGCACGCGGTCGCCTGGCGCGTCGGCGACGAGGGGCGTGGCGTGCGCACAATCATCGACATGGTCAACCTGACCCGCCTCGACTGCGTCATCGGCGCGGCGGCCGGGATGCGCCAGGGGGTGATCACCGCCGCCCATCACGTCACCCACCGGCAGGCCTTCGGCCGGTACCTCGTTGACCAGCCACTGATGCGCAACGTGCTGGCGGACCTCGCGATCGAGTCCGAGGCCGCCACCATCCTGATGATGCGCCTCGCCGGAGCGACCGACCGATCCGCGCGCGGCGACGCCGGCGAGACCGCGTTCAAGCGGCTCGCCCTCGCGGTCGGCAAGTACTGGGTCTGCAAGCGCTGGCCGGCCCACGCCGCCGAGGCCCTCGAGTGCCTGGGCGGCAACGGCTACGTCGAGGAGTCAGGCATGCCGCGGCTGTTCCGCGAGTCGCCGCTGAACTCGATCTGGGAGGGCTCCGGCAACGTCGCCGCACTGGACGTACTGCGCGCTCTCGTCAAGGAACAGCAGGTCATGGAGGCGTTCCAGGCCGAGGTGAGCGCCGCTGCCGGCACCGACGCACGGCTCGACGCCGCCGTCCGCCAGGTGCAGGCCGACCTGTCGAATGTCGACGACCTCGAACTGCGGGCCCGGCGCGTCGTCGAGCGGCTCGCCCTGGTGCTGCAGGGCTCGCTGCTGGTGCGGCACGGCCACCCCGCCGTCGCCGACGCCTTCTGCGCGTCCCGGCTCGGCGGCGATCACGGCCTGGCGTACGGCACCCTGCCGACCGGCGTCGACTTCGCCGCGATCATCTCCCGCGCCACCCCGAAGGTGAGCTGACCGGAGGTTCCTCGTCAGGTCGCCGGTCGAACGATGGCGAGGAACAGGGCCAGGGCGACGGCCTGGATGCCGGCCACGGTGACGATCACTGCGGTGATCGAGTAGTCGTAGAGGGCGCCGGTGAGCAGCCCACCGACCAGCGTCGCCGCGCCCAACCCGGCGGCGAAGATGCCGTAGGCGGTGCCCCGCCGCGCGGCGGGGACGATGTCGGCGATGGTCGCGCGCATGGTGGATTCCTGGATCCCGAGCACCGCGCCCCAGGCCAGGACACCGGCGACCGCGATCGCCGGGGTCGTGGTGAAGGCAGCCAGCGGGATCAGGGCGGTCAGCACAGGCACCGCGGCCAGCACCCGGACGCCGGCCCGGTCGTACAGCCACCCGGAGGCCAGCGCGGCGAGCGCGTCGACGCCCATCGCGGCGGCGTACACGACCGGGACCACCGCCACGGGTACGACGTGCCGCGTGGCGAGGTGGAAGCTGAGCACCCCGAAGGTGGCGAAGCCGGCCGTGGTCGCCGCCGTGAACGCCAGATAGGTCCAGAACACGCGGGGCAGCCGGCCGCCCGGCGCAGCGGGCGCCGCGCCGGGTCGAGGGCCCGGTTCGAAGCGGCGCGGGTCGGGCACGCCGGCGCGCAGCCACAGCAGCAGGAGCATCGCCGCCACGGCGGGTACGGCCAGGGCGAGGAACGCGGGCCGGTAGTTGTGGGCGGTGGCGGCCAGTACGGCGGCGACCAGCAGCGGCCCCGCCACGCCGCCGGCCTGGTCGAGCGCCTCATGGACGGCGAAGCCCTTGCCGCGGCCGACCGCCGCAGCGGCGTTCGAGAGCATCACATCCCTCGCCGGGCCGCGGATCGCCTTGCCGGCGCGCTCCGCGACGAACAGCGCCGCAGCCAGCCACAGCGCCGTGGTCAGCCCGAGAGTGGGCACGGCGACCATGGTCACGGCATAGCCGACCAGGACGAGCGGCCAGTAGGCGCGGGTCCGGTCCGCGAGGGGCCCGGTGGCCAGCCGCCCGGCCAGGGCGGTCGCCTCGCCGGCGCCGGTGACCAGCCCGACGACGGTCGCGGAGGCGCCGAAGGTGGCCAGATAGGGGCCGATGACCGACCGGGCGCCCTCGTACACCACGTCCGACAGCAGGCTGACCACACCGAAGGCGGTCACGAACCGCCACGGCGTCCACCTGATGGTGAGCGCGGTGACTCTCACCCGTGCAGTCTGGCCTACCGGCAAGCTGGCCGGGCGGGGATCGGCCCACTACCGTTTCGCCGGGGGAGAAGCGAGGAGTCGAGCCATGCGGGCAACCACAGTCGTCAACCTGAAGGGCCACCGCGACGACCCGGCGTACGCCGACGTGGTCTACGTCGGGCGCGCCATGTATCGCGGCGGCTGGCAGCTCCCCCGCTCCGCGTTGTCCAGCCCGTACCGCCCCGGCCCGGACGGCACCCGGGACGAGGTCGTCGAGAAGTACCGCGCGTACCTGCTCGACAGCCCCGAACTGCTCGCCCTCCTCCCGGAACTGCGCGGGCGCCGGCTCGGCTGCTGGTGTGTGCCGGAGCGCTGTCACGCCGAGGTGATCGCGGAACTCGCCGACTCACCGCCGGCGTCGAGCCTCCGGTAGGAGGCCCGGCGGGGCTGTCGAGCTGCTCAGGTGTTCTGTGGGAAGCCGAGGTTCACGCCGCCGTGGGACGGGTCGAGCCACCTGCTGGTGACCACCTTGGCCCTGGTGAAGAAGTGCACGCCGTGCGGCCCGTACGCGTGCGAGTCACCGAACAGGGAGTCCTTCCAACCCCCGAACGAGTAGTACGCGACCGGAACCGGGATCGCCACGTTGACGCCGACCATGCCGACCTCGATCTCGTTCTGGTACCGCCGCGCGGCGCCGCCGTCGTTGGTGAAGATGGCGGTGCCGTTCCCGTACGGGTTGGCGTTCACCACGTCGACCGCCGCGTCGTAGCTGGGGACCCGGACCACCGAGAGCACCGGACCGAAGATCTCGTCCGTGTAGATGGACATGTCCACGTCGACGTGGTCGAAGAGGGTCGGCCCCAGCCAGAAGCCGGCGTCGTCACCGTCGATCGAATGACCGCGTCCGTCGACCACCAGCTTCGCGCCCGCGGACCGGCCGGCGTCCAGATATGACCGCACCCGGTCGCGGTGCGCCCCGGTGACCAACGGTCCCATCTCGCAGCCCGGGCGGCGACCGTCGCCGACATGCAGTCCGGCGATCCGCTCGCTGATCTTGCCGACCAGTTCGTCGCCCACCGGATCCACCGCCACGACGACGGAGATCGCCATGCAGCGCTCACCGGCCGAGCCGAAACCGGCCGAGACGGCGGCGTCCGCGGCGAGGTCGAGGTCGGCGTCGGGCAGCACGACCATGTGGTTCTTCGCGCCGCCGAGCGCCTGCACCCGCTTGCCGTTCCGCGTTCCGGTCTCGTAGACGTACCGGGCGATCGGCGTCGACCCGACGAACGAGACCGCCTTGACCTCCGGATGCTCGAGGATCCGGTCGACCGCCTCCTTGTCGCCGTGCACGACGTTGAACACGCCATCCGGCAGCCCGGCCTCGGCGAAGAGCTCCGCCAGGAAGTTCGCCGCGGAGGGGTCCTTCTCGCTCGGCTTCAGCACCACGGTGTTGCCGCAGGCGATGGCGTTGGGCACGAACCACAGCGGCACCATCGCCGGGAAGTTGAACGGGGAGATCACCCCGACCACGCCGAGCGGCTGCTGGATCGAGTACACGTCCACCTTGGTCGAGGCGTTCTCGCTGAACCCGCCCTTGAGCAGCTGCGGGATGCCGCAGGCGAACTCCACCGCCTCCAGCGCACGCTGTATCTCGCCCGCCGCGTCGGAGAGCACCTTGCCGTGCTCGGCGGTGATGATCTCGGCGAGGTCGGACTTCCGGGCGTTGAGCAGTTCGCGGAACGCGAACATCACGTTCGCGCGTTGGGTCAGGGAGGCGTGGCGCCACCGGGAGAAGGCTTCGCGGGCGGCGGTGACCGCCTCGTCGACGTCCGAGGCGCTGGCGAAGTCGACCTGCCCGCCGACCTGACCCGTCGCGGGGTCGTACACGTCACCCGTGCGCTGGGCGATGCCGGTCCATGCCTTGCCGCCGATCCAGTGGGTGATCCTCATGCCGACACCGCCTCGATCGCCTCGGCGAGGATGCCCAGCGCCTCGTCCGCCTCGTCCTCGGTGAGCGTCATCGGCGGCGCCAGCCGGATCACGTTGCCGTGCAGGCCGCCCTTGCCGACCAGCAGTCCGCGACCGCGCGCCTCCTCCAACAGGGCGGTCGCGGCCGCGGGGTGGGGTTCGCCGGCCGGGCCGACGAGTTCGAGGGCGAGCATCAGACCCTTGCCGCGTACGTCGCCGACCACCGGATGCGTCGCGGCGACCGAGCGAAGACCCTGGATCAGGCGGTTTCCCAGCTTTGCGGCGTTCGCCTGCAGGTCGTGGTCGAGGAGGTAGTCGAGGGTGGCGAGGGCCCCCGCGGTGGAGATCGGGTTGCCACCGAAGGTGGAGATCGAGTTGGCCCGCAGGCAGTCCATGAGTTCCGCGCGCGCGACGACACCGCCGATCGCCAGGCCATTGCCGAGTCCTTTGGCGAAGGTCATCGCGTCCGGCACGACGTCGTGCGCCTGGATGCCCCAGAAGTGCTCGCCGGTCCGGCCCCAGCCGGTCTGGACCTCGTCGGAGACGAGCAGGATGCCGTACTCGTCGAGCACCTTCTTGAACTCGCGGAACAGGCCGTCGGGCGGGGAGGCGAACCCGCCCACGCCCTGGATCGGCTCGACGATCATGCACGCCACGTCGCCGGCGGTCCCGGTCTCGATCACCTCGCGCAGGTCGGCGACGCACGCCTTGACGTAATCGGCGTCCGACAGGTCCTTGAAGGGGCTGCGGTACCGGTAGCCGCCGTGCACCCAGCTCACCCTGATCGGGCTGAGCTCGCTGGCCGACCAGCCGCGGATGCCGGTGATCGCGACGGTGGCGAACGCGCGCCCGTGGTACGAGTTGCGCAGCGCGAGCACCTGCCCGCTGCGGCGGTACTGCGTGGCGAGCATCAACGCGGTCTCGTTGGCCTCCGTACCCGAGTTCGTGAAGAACACCTTCGCGTCCGGGATCCCGGAGCGGTGCGCGATCTTCTCGGCGAGCGCGACCTGCGACTCGATCAGGTACAGCGTCGAGGAGTGCAGCACGCCGGTGTCGATCTGCGCGCGGACCGCGTCGCTGATCTCGGCCACGTCGTAGCCGACCGAGTTGGTGAGAATGCCGCCGAAGAAGTCGAGGTACGTGCGGCCCTCGCGATCGGTCACCCGGCGACCGTGCGCGCTGGCGATCTCGATCGGCTCCTCGTAGTAGAGGGCCAGCCACTTCGGCAGCACGGACCGGTGTCGATGCAGCAGCTCCCGATGCGCCATCGCGTCCTCCGTATCTCGTGACTGAGCCGAGTGTCGCGAGACTTCGGTGCTCGCCGCCACCGACAACCTGTACGGGTCGGCGTCGATGGCACTACGTTGTGTGCATCCCTCGCACGGGAGGCCGCATGTACCCCACGGTCGCCGAAGCCCTGGCGCTGCCCGTGATCCGGCGCGCCCGGCCCCACGTCGTCGCCGGGTCCGCCGGCTTGCCGGGGCCCGTGCGCTGGGTCCATGCGGCGGAGGTCGCCGACATCGCCCATCTGCTGCGCGGCGGCGAGCTCGTGCTGACCACCGGCATCGCGCTGCCGGACGAGGAGACGGCGCTGACGACGTACGTGGACGACCTGGCCGCGGTCGGCGCGGCGGGGCTCGTGGTGGAGCTGGTCCGGCGCTGGAGCGACCACGTGCCGGACGCGCTGGTGGCGGCTGCGGAACGACACCGGTTGCCGTTGATCACGCTGGGGCGGGAGACGCAGTTCGTGTCCGTCACGGAGGCGGTCGTGGCGTTGATCGTGGACGCGCAGCTCGCCGAGCTGCGGGCGGCTGAGCAGGTGCACGAGACGTTCACCGCGCTCACGGTCGCCGGGGCGGAGCCGGCCGAGGTGTTGCGCGAGGTCGCGAGGATCTCCGGGCTGCCGGTCGTCCTGGAGACGCTGGGGCACGACGTGCTGGCGTACGACGCGGCCGGGCAGGACCCGATCGAGCTGCTGACCGACTGGGGGCAGCGATCCCGGTCCGTGGCGGTGTCCCAACGGACCGCCTACGACGAGGAAGCCGGCTGGCTGATCACCGCCGTCGGCGCGCAGGGCGCCGACTGGGGACGACTGGTGCTGCTCTCGCCGGCCCCTCCCCCGCACCGCCACGTGGTGGTCGCGGAGCGGGCCGCGTCGGCACTGGCGGTGCACCGGCTCGTGGCGCGGGACCGGGAGAGCCTGGAGCGGCAGACGCACCGGATGTTGCTCGCGCAGTTGCTCGGCCAGGCCCTGCCTCCTCCTGACCTGGCGGCACGGGCGGCCGCGTTGGGCGTCGCGCTGGAGCGGCGGCAACTGGTCGGGGTGGCGATCCGGCCGGGGAGCATGACGCCGCGCGCCCCCGCACTGGCCACGCAGGAGGTGTTGCGGGACCTCGCGGAGGCCACCGCGTTGGCCGCGCGGCGGGTGAGCGTGCCGGCGTTGGTGGGCGTCGTGGACGAGACGAGCGTGCGCGCGTTGTTGTCGTTGCCCGCGCAGGCGGCGGTCGACGCGGTCCTGCGCCGCCTGGCCCGAGAGGTGCACCGCTCGGCCGCCGGTGCGGTGGTGGTGGCCGTCGGGACGACGGTGTCGCACGTGTCGGACGTGCGGCGCAGTCTGGGGGAGGCTGCGCACGTCGCCGGTGCCGCGCTGCGCTCCCCCGGCACCCAGCTCTACCACCGCCTGGATGACGTGCGACTGCGCGGCCTGCTGCACCTGCTGCGCGAGGACGAGCGGGTCCGGGCCTTCGCCCACCGGGAGCTGGGGCCCCTGTTGGCGCGCGATGACAGCCAGGGCAGCCGGCTGGTGGAGCTGCTGCGCTGCTTCTGTGAGCAGGGCGGGAACAAGTCGGCGGCGGCCGGCGTCGCGCACCTGTCCCGGACGGCCTACTACCAGCAGTTGTCGCGGATCGCACAGGTGCTCGGGGTGTCGCTGGAGGACCCGGAGTCGATGTTGTCGTTGTACGTGGCCCTGCTGGTGCACGAACTCGACGACGCGTGACGGGTCAAGGGTCCGGCAGGAGGCCCGAATCCATCCACCGCGGCGATTGACAGCTCCGTGCGGGCATGCCCGTGGACAGAGTGTGCCCCGATCATGGCAAGCGTGGACACTTTGCCGCTGCCCGTGGCGGGTCCGGGGCACCCACCATTCCGAGATAAAGATCGTGCTGATCCGCCCCCACCCGCAGCACGCGCCGGTTGGCCGGCCGTCGTTGCGGCAGCGTGACAGGGAGGTGACCGATGGCCGTTGAACCCCTGCCCCAGGCCGAAACCACCGCGGCCGAGCCGGGCACACAGATCACCCATCCGGATGGCCGAGTCGAGTTGCGTGACTTCTCGACGATCGCCGACAGCCGCTACTTCAACGAGGAACTCGCCCCGGTCCCCATCGAGAAGCGCACCTGGAACACGTACAACTTCGCGGCGCTGTGGATCGGCATGGCGCACAACATCCCCACCTATCTGCTCGCCGCCGGGCTCATCCAGCTCGGCATGAACTGGGTGCAGGCATTTCTCACGATCACGCTGGGCAACCTGCTCGTCCTGATCCCGATGCTGTTGAACAGCCACGCGGGCACGAAGTACGGGATCCCGTTCCCGGTCTTCGCCCGCGCGTTCTACGGGGTCCGCGGCGCGAACCTCCCGGCCCTGCTCCGCGCCTTCATCGCGTGCGGCTGGTTCGGCATCCAGACCTGGATCGGCGGCGAGGCGATCTACGCGATCGCCGGCAAGCTGCTCGGCTCCTGGTGGGTCGACGCGGCGACGGTGATGGACTACCCGTGGACGCTGTGGGCCTCGTTCTTCCTGTTCTGGGCGATCGAGATGGCGATCATCTGGCGGGGCATGGACACCCTGCGGCGCTTCGAGAACTGGGCCGCCCCGTTCGTCATCGTGGTCGCCGTCGCCCTGCTGATCTGGGTGCTGGTCGAGGCGGGCGGGCTCGGCCCGATCCTGTCCGAGCCGTCGAAGCTGGGCTGGGGCGCCGACTTCTGGAAGCTGTTCGCGCCGTCACTGATGGGGATGATCGCCTTCTGGGCGACGCTGTCGCTGAACATCCCCGACTTCACCCGGTTCGGCGGCAGTCAGCGGCAGCAGGCGTACGGCCAGATCCTCGGCCTGCCGACCACGATGTCGTTCTTCGCCATCCTGTCGATCCTGATCACCTCGGGCACGGCCGTGATCTACGGCGAGGCGATCTGGGACCCCATCCAGCTCGCGGCCAAGTTCGAGAACCCACTGGTCGTCGCGCTCGGCCTGTTCACCGTCGTGGTCGCCACGCTGTCGGTGAACGTCGCGGCGAACACGGTCAGCCCGGCGTACGACTTCTCCAACGCCGCGCCCCGACTGGTGAGCTTCCGGACCGGGGGCCTGATCACCGGCGTGCTCGGCATCCTGATCCAGCCGTGGCGCCTGGTGCAGGACCCCAACATCTACATCTTCGTCTGGCTCGGGTTCTACGGCGGCCTGCTCGGCGCGGTCGCCGGCGTACTCATCGCCGGTTACTGGGTCCGCTACCGCACCAGCCTCCAACTGCCGGCCCTCTACCGCCCCGAGGGCAGGTACTGGTTCTCCGGCGGGTGGAACTGGGCCGCCATCGTCGCCACCGTCGTCGGCGCGGTCCTCGCGGTGGGTGGCGCCTACTCCGCACCCGGCAAGGGGCCGTTCCCGTCCGACGGGCTCATCCCGTTGCTCAAGCCGCTCTACGACTACAGCTGGGTGGTCGGGCTGGTCGCCGGGTTCCTCGTCTACCTGGCGCTCTCGATGCCGCGCACCGCGCACGCGAAGGGGGAGATATGAGCACCATCATCCGAGCCGGGCTGGTGCAGCAGAAGTGGACCGGCGACAAGGAGTCGATGATCGCCAACGCGGTCGAGGCCATCCGCAGCGCCGCCTCGCAGGGCGCACAGGTGGTCTGCCTGCAGGAGTTGTTCTACGGCCCGTACTTCTGCCAGATCCAGGACGCGGACTACTACTCGTACACGGAGGCCATCCCGGACGGGCCGACGACCGCGCTGATGCGCGAGGTCGCCGAGCAGCACGGCGTGGTGCTGATCGTGCCGATGTACGAGCAGGAGCAGCCCGGTGTCTACTACAACACCGCCGCGGTGATCGACGCCGACGGCACCTACCTCGGCAAGCACCGGAAGAACCACATTCCGCAGGTGAAGGGGTTCTGGGAGAAGTTCTACTTCCGGCCGGGAAACCTCGGCTATCCGGTGTTCGACACCGCCGTGGGGCGCATCGGCGTCTACATCTGCTACGAGCGGCACTTCCCGGAGGGCTGGCGGGCACTCGGCCTGGCCGGCGCGAAGATCGTTTTCAACCCGTCGGCGACCAGCCGCGGCCTGTCGCAGTACCTGTGGCGGCTGGAGCAGCCGGCGGCGGCGGTGGCGAACGAGTACTACGTCGGCGCCATCAACCGGGTCGGGGTGGAGCCGCTGGGCGACAACGACTTCTACGGCCAGTCCTACTTCGTCGACCCGCGCGGCCAGTTGGTCGGCGACGCCGCCTCGGACACCGAGGAGGAGGTCGTCGTCCGCGACCTCGACATGGACAAGCTGGCCGAGGTCCGCGACCTGTGGGCCTTCTACCGCGACCGCCGTCCCGACACGTACGAATCGCTGGTGAAGCCGTGAGCATCGTCATCCGCAACGGAACAATCGTCAACGCCACCGGGGCGTACCCGGCGGACGTGCTGGTCGAGGGCGAGCGGATCGCGGCGCTCGCCGCGCCCGACTCGGGTCTGGCCGAGCAGTGGGCGGCTGGTGCCGAGCGCGTGATCGACGCCGCCGGGAAGTACGTGGTGCCGGGCGGCATCGACGGCCACACCCACATGGAGATGCCGTTCGGCGGCACGTTCTCGGCGGACAATTTCGAGACCGGGACGATCGCGGCGGCCTGGGGCGGCACGACGACCATCGTCGACTTCGCCGTACAGGGCAAGGGCACGTCCGTGCTGTCCGCGCTGGACAAGTGGCACAGCAAGGCCGACGGCAACTGCGCGATCGACTACGGGTTCCACATGATCGTCTCGGACGTCAACGACACGTCGCTGAAGGAGATGGAGGCCTGCATAGACGCGGGCGTCAACACGTTCAAGATGTTCATGGCCTATCCGGGGGTCTTCTACGCCACGGACGGAGAGATCCTGCGGGCGATGCAGAAGGCCCGGGACACCGGGTCGATGATCATGATGCACGCGGAGAACGGCATCGCGATCGACCAGCTCGTCCTTCAGGCGCTGGCCAACGGTCAGACGGACCCGGTGCAGCACGGCCTGACCCGGCCGCCCGAGCTGGAGGGCGAGGCCACCTCGCGGGCGATCGCGCTGGCCAAGGTCACCGGCGCGCCGCTGTACATCGTGCACCTGTCCGCCGCGCACGCCCTGGACGCGGTCACCCAGGCCCGCGACACCGGGCAGAACGTGTTCGCCGAGACCTGCCCGCAGTACCTGTTCCTGTCGCTGGAGGATCTGGGCAGGCCCGACTTCGAGGGCGCGAAGTACGTCGCCTCTCCCCCGCTGCGCCCCAGGGAGCACCAGGCGGAACTCTGGCGGGGCCTGCGCACCAACGACCTGTCGCTGGTCTCCACCGACCACTGCCCCTTCTGCTTCAAGGACCAGAAGGAGCTGGGCCGGGGAGACTTCTCCAAGATCCCGAACGGGATGCCCGGCGTCGAGCACCGGATGGACCTGCTCTATCAGGGCGTCGTCAAAGGCGAGATCACCCTGGCGCGCTGGGTGGAGATCAGCTCGACCACGCCGGCCCGGATGTTCGGCCTCTACCCGCGCAAGGGCGTCATCGCGCCGGGCGCCGACGCGGACATCACGCTGTACGACCCCACGGCCCGGCAGACCATCTCGGCCAGCACGCACCACATGAACGTGGACTATTCCGCGTACGAGGGGATGGAGCTGACCGGCAAGGTCTCGACCGTGCTGTCCCGTGGTCGGGTCGTGGTCGACGACAACGCCTTCCACGGCGCGGCCGGGCACGGCAGGTTCCTGAAGCGCGATCTCAGTCAATACCTGGTTTGAAAAGGAGAAGCCGTGGACTTCGGTGTCGTACTGCAGACCGACCCGCCGGCTCGCGACGTCGTGGCCGGCCTCACCGCCGCCGAGGACAACGGGTTCCGCTACGGGTGGACGTTCGACTCCTGCGTGCTGTGGCAGGAGCCGTTCGTCATCTACTCGCAGGTCCTCGCCGCCACCAAGCACCTGATCGTCGGGCCGATGGTGACCAACCCGAGCACCCGCGACTGGTCGGTCACCGCGTCGCTCTTCGCCACGCTCAACGACATGTTCGGCAATCGCACGGTGTGCGGGATCGGCCGCGGCGACTCGGCCCGGCGGGTCATCGGCCAGCCGCCGGCGAGCCTGGCCACGCTGAAGGCAGCGATGCGCGTGATCAAGGAGCTGGCCGAAGGCAACTTGGTCGAACACCACGGCACGCCGGTGCGCATCCCGTGGGTGCGG
The DNA here is from genome assembly GCF_018070095.1 of Micromonospora sp. U56. Lineage (NCBI taxonomy): Bacteria > Bacillati > Actinomycetota > Actinomycetes > Micromonosporales > Micromonosporaceae > Micromonospora > Micromonospora sp. U56. Next base: position 76,433 of record NZ_JAGPYL010000006.1, on the reverse strand, counting down.
GACGGCCGGCTGGAGATCTGGATGGCCGCCTACGGCCCGAAGGCGCTGCGGCTGGTCGGCGAGCAGGCCGACGGCTTCATCCTGCAGACGGCCGATCCCGACATCGCCCGCTGGACGATCGGCTCGGTACGCGATGCGGCCACCGCAGCAGGTCGAGATCCTGACTCGATCACGATGTGCGTGGCCGCGCCGGCCTATGTGGGCACGAACCTGGCGCACCAACGGGATCAGCTGCGCTGGTTCGGCGGCATGGTCGGCAACCACGTGGCCGACCTGGTCGCCCGCTACGGTGACTCCGGGGTCGTGCCGAAGGCGCTCACCGACTACATCAGGGGCCGCGAGGGCTACGACTACGCACACCACGGCCGCGCCGGCAATCCGTCCACCGACTTCGTGCCCGATGAGATCGTCGACCGGTTCTGCCTCGTCGGCCCCGAGTCAGCCCATGTCGACCGGCTGCAGGAGCTCAAGGAGATCGGGGTGCACAACTTCGCCCTCTACCTCATGCACGACGACAAGGAGAAGACCCTCTCCTCGTACGGCAAGAACGTGATCACGCAGGTCTGACCCGCCGGCCGTGCCGCCGATTGCGTACGGGCCGGGAGTCCTCGGCCGGGACGATCAGCCGGTCAGCGCGGCGGGGGCGACGAGGAGCCGAAACCGGTGTCGAGGTCCGGCTGGCCAGGCATCGGTGGGCCTTCCTGCCCGTCGTGGGCGAGGCGACTGCGACGACGGCCGTAGAGGAAGTAGACGACGATCCCCAGCGCCATCCAGGCGAAGAACCGCAGCCAGGTCTCGACGGTGAGGAACAGCATCAGCACGGCGCAGGCCACCATCGCGAGAGTCGGAATCACCGGTCCCCAGGGGACGCGGAAGCCGCGAGGCAGGTCCGGCCGGGTACGGCGCAACAGGATGACCGCCGCCGCGACGAGGACGAACGCGAACAGGGTGCCGATGTTGACCAGTTCCGCGAGTTCCTCCAGCGGGATGAACCCGGCGAGCACGGCCACCACCACGCCCACGATGAGGGTGATGCGGTGCGGGGTGCGGAAGCGCGGATGCACCCGCGCCAACCAGCGCGGCAGCAACCCGTCACGACTCATGGCGAACGCGACCCGGCTCTGCCCCAGCATCAGGATCATGACCACGGTGGTCAGCCCGGCGAGAGCGCCGACGGTGATCAGGTTGGCGATGAACGGCTGCCCGACGGCCTGGAACGCCGCAGCCAGCGGTGCCGCCGTGTCCAGCTCGGCGTAGTTCTGCATGCCCACCACCACCAGTGAGACGGCGACGTAGAGCGTGGTGCAGACAGCCAGCGAACCGAGGATCCCGCGCGGCACGTCGCGATGCGGCACCCGGGTCTCCTCGGCCGCGGTGGCCACGATGTCGAAGCCGATGAACGCGAAGAACACCAGCGCACCCGCGGCGAAGATGCCGCTGATCCCGAAGTTGGCGGGGGCCTGCCCGAAGACGGCCTCCAGCAGGGTCGCCTCGGCGCCGGCCCCGCCCGCCGCCGGCTCGGCCGGCGGGACGAACGGCGTGTAGTTGTCGCGCTTGACGAAGAACAGTCCGGCGACGATCACGAAGAGGACCACCGCCACCTTGATGGTGACCACCACGGCGTTCAGCCGCGACGAGATCTTGATGCCGGCGACCAGGACCGCGGTGAGGATCAACACGATCAACGCGGCGGGCAGGTTGAACGCGCCGCCCTCGCCCCCGGTAATGGCGGACGGCAGCGTCACCCCGAGCGTCTCCAGGAGCACCGCGAAGTACTGCGACCAGCCCACGGCCACCACCGCGGCGGCGAGGACGAACTCCAGGATGAGGTCCCAGCCGATGATCCACGCGATCAGCTCGCCGAGCGCCGCGTACGAATAGGTGTAGGCGCTGCCGGCGACCGGCACGGTGGACGCGAACTCCGCGTAGCACAGCGCCGCCAGCGCGCAGGCGACACCGGCCACGACGAAGGACAGCGCGACCGCCGGCCCGGCTGTCTGGTTCGCGGCCACCCCGGTCAGCACGAAGATACCCGTACCGATGATGACCCCGATGCCGAACACGGTGAGATCCAGGCCGGACAGGTCCTTGCGCAGCCGGTGCTCCGGCTGCTCCGTGTCGCGCATCGACTGCTCGACGGACTTCCTGCGCAAGAGGCTCACCACCAGTCACCTCACCGTCTCCCCGACCTGATGTTGCCCACGAATGACCCGAATCAGGACGAACAAACCTGGCGCGTCGTGCGGGCCGTGCCTTCTTGCGCAGGCCGGGCGGGAAACGGACCCGCCATGCCGGTCACGCCGTACGCAGCCAGCCGAGGGTCTTCATGGTGGCGAGGCTGGTCGCCTTGAGGCCGGCGTCGGAAACGGTCCAGAGGACTCCGTCGACGACCAGTGACCGGCGGATCGGCGTCAGATCGTCGGGACGGCGCGTGCCCAGCGTGTGGTCGACCGTGCCGGCCTCGGTGAACCCGCCGTCGCCAACTCGCAGAGCCAGCGCCACGTTGGTCGGCAGGCCCGTGCCGTGGACGGTCAGTGGGACCACGACCAGGCGTTCGGCCGGCCAGTAGAGGAACGCGTGCGGGTCGAACTCCGCCTCGGAGTGCCCCTGCTTGACGTGATACTGGGCGATCCGGGTCGGCTCGGCCGGATCGGCGACGTCGAAGAGCGAGAGCTGGGTGCCCTGGACCCGGCCCTGGTCGGACGCCTCCTGCCCGACCCCGAGCAGCCGTCCGTCGCCGGCCGGGTGCAGGTACGCCGAATACCCGTTGATCTTCAGCTCGCCGCTCACCTTCGGCGCCCCCGGATCACGCAGATCGACGGTGTAGAGCGGGTCGGTCTGCCGGAAGGTGACGACGTACCCGGTGCCGCCGACGAACCGTACCGCGTAGATCCGTTCCCCCTTGCCTAGTCCGGTGACCTTGCCGACCTGGGTCAGCGCCGTGCCGTCGGCGCGCAGGACGTATACGCCGGACGTCGAGTTCGGCTTGTCGCCCCAGGTGCGGCCACTGGTGGTGGCCACTCTCAGCTGCCCGTCCCACTCCGACATGGCGTACTGGTTGATGAGCCAGCCCGGTACGGACGCGGCGGCGACGTACCGCGGGGCACCCGCGCCTGAGATGTCGAACTGGTAGATCTCGGTGGTCTCGTCTTTGGGATCGGGGGCGATGTTCCGCGCGGTCAGCATCGGCAGCACCCGCCAGCGCTGGTCGTTGGCGACGTACAGCCGGGGTCCGTTGCTGTAGACGGTGTCGCCGTCGGCGATCACGGTGACCGGGTCGCCGGCGCCGAGCGTGGCCGCACCGAGGTCGAAGCTGAGCACGGTCACCAGCGACGTGCCGGAGTAGGCGGCCGGCCGGCTCACCCGTTCGCAGCCGACCCGTCCCACGCTGGTTCGCCCGCCGGAGGTGACCTCGTACCGGGGCAGCCAGTCGTCGGCGGTGGCGTTGTCGATGATCTCGCGGTTGGCGGCGGTGCGCTGCTCGTCGGTGGCCCGTTCCCGGTACGGGAAGTTCAGCCGGGGCGCGGAGCGGACCACGACCCGGACCGTCGTGCCCACCTGGCGGGCGTCCACCAGATTGCCGTCGATCCGGTACTCGCCGATGATCTTCGGCGCGCCGGACAGGTCGACCATGATCAGCTGGGGCCCGACGATCCCGTCGGGCATCGGGGAGTCGGCCGGCGCGCCTCCCCCGGGGACGGCCGGTTTCGCCATCCCGGCCCACCCGTCGCGGCGCAGCACCAGCGCCCGGTCGCCCTGCAGCAGCAGGCCGTCTTCGCCCCCGCCGTACCCATCGGCACCCGGTGCCAGGTCCAGCTCGCCGGTCAGCCGGCGGGTGGCCGGGTCGACCACGTACAGCTTGCCGCGGCTCACGGTGACAATCCGCTTGCCGTCGGTCTTGACCAGGTCCGGTTCATCGGCGCCGGCCTCGTGCGTATTGGTGCCCGAGTAGCCGGGGGAGGCAGCCTTGGCCGCCGCGTCCGCCCGTCCCGCCGCAGCGGGCGCCTCAGCCTGTTCGGCGCGGCCGAAGGTACGGATGTCCCCGTTCGACCCGAACCCCCAGGGCCCGACGTACGCCCTGGCAGCCGTCTTCAGCTGCCGCAGCGCCTCCGGGCAGGAGTCGAACGCGACGAGCTGGAACCCGCCGGCCGGCACTCCCCGGTCCCGTGGCGGCACGGGGGCCGGCTCCGCCGTACAGCCGGTGACCAGCGCCAGGCCGGCGACCAGGGCCAGTCCCATGACGCGAGCCGGAGTCATGACTCGGGGGACGCCGGTGGCGGCCGTTGGCTGGGGTACGTGGGTGCTGCTACCCGTCATGCCCCCTACGACGTGGCTGCCCCGGGCTGGGTTCCCCGCATGCGGGGTGTCGGTCGCTCAGGCGGTGGCGCGACCCATCTCGGCGAGGATTCCGGTGCCCTGACCGAGCTCGATCAGATAGCCGTCCGGGTCGCGCAGGTAGCACCGGATCTCGACGCCATGATCCTTGGGCTCGGTCAGGAACTCCCCACCCCGTGACCGCCACTGCTCGTAGACCGCCCGGACGTCGGTGACCCGGACGTTCATCGCGCTGCTGAGCGTCCGCGAATCCGCCGGCGCCTTCGCCTGCACATCCGGCTTGTCGTCGGTCGGACCACCCTCGCTGTTGATCACGATGTAGCTGTTGTGGAACCGCAGGATCGCCGGCTGGCGTTCCCGCACCACCGTCGCTCCCAGCACCCGCTGGTAGAACTCCCGGGAACGGTCCACATCCCGCACGATCAAAAGGTGCGTCAGCACCAGCCCAGTCTCGGGCTGGAAGTAGTCCGGCGCCTCGATCGTCATTCACGCCTCCCCGGGTCCCGATCGGCAGGGCGCGTACCCGCTTGCGGCACCGGCATACCTGCCGAGATGCTGAGGGCGCCGCGAGGCCGGGCCGGCGGCACAGGCGGCGGGCGCGGGCCGTCGCGGTCAGCAGACAGCGCCGGCGGCGCGGGGCTCCACGGCTGCCGGAGCGTGCGGTCGTACGGGCGCCGCCATTCCGCCGCACGGTGACCAGGCCGAGACTGCGACAGCAGTGACCGCGGCCGCCGCTCATGGGCCGCCAGCCAGCCATCGGCGCCCAGCACTGGTTCGTGGGAAGCAGGTCGACGAGGCCGCTACGCGACCCGGGGCTCGGCCGCGTGCAGCGACAGCCCTGCCGGCCGCACCTGCGCGACCGTGGAACTCGGGGTACATCGGCTCTAACATGCCGCCATGCCGACACACCTGAGCTTGGAAGATCACCTCGAGGCTCTTGTCCGCAACGGCGCCGCACTGCGCGAGGCGGCTGCCGCGGCCGGGTTTGACGCAACGGTACCCACGTGTCCCGGCTGGGACGTCACCGAACTCGTGACCCATCAGAGCATGGTGCACAGATGGGCGGCGGCGAACCTGCGCGGCGAGACCGACCACGACACCTCAGCGGCACAGGCCGAGGGCAGAAGCGCCGCCGATGTGCTCCGCTGGTACTCGGACGGCCTCTCCGCGCTGGTCGATACCTTGCACGCGACAGCGGAGGACGCCCATGCACCGGTGTTCCTCAAGGACGCCCCACCGCCGCGCCGATTCTGGGCGCGGCGCCAGGCCCACGAGACGACCATTCACAGCGTAGACGCGATCTCGGCCGTCCGTGGACGGTGGCCGACAGCGTCGGACGTCGACCTCGATCCGGTGCTGGCTGCCGACGGGATCGATGAGCTTCTGACAGGCTTCATCACTCGAGGGAAGGGCCGGCTCCACTCGGTCGAGCCGTACACCGTGATGGTGAGGACCGACGACACCGGTCATGCCTGGACGGTACGGATCAGCGAAGGCCCAATCGTGACGACCCCAATCGAGGCCAAGCGGGCGGACGTGGTGTTTTCCGGCACCGCAGTGCAGGTCTACCTGAGCCTCTGGAACCGGGCGGACGAGATCACAACGGAGGGCCGATCCGACGTCGTCGACCAGTGGCGATCACAGATCCAGATTCGCTGGAACTGACGTGACGAACGATCCCACAGCCAGCTGTCGACGAAGCGCGTCTGCCCTGTCGCCACCGGGTACGACAAGACCGGCACACGGCTGATGACGCCAGAGCCGGGCAGCTACCCGGCCAGCGGACCGGGGACGCGGTTGGTGACAACTCGGTTGAACCGCGCCAACCGTTAGGGGAAGTTGGCAGGATGGGGCCATGGCCACGGTCGCTGTGATCGGTCTGGGTGGGATGGGCAGCCGGATTGCGGGGCGGCTGCTCGATGCCGGCCATGACCTCGTTGTCTGGAACCGCACACCACACCGGGCCAGCGACCTTGTGGCGCGTGGCGCGGTCGCTGCCGACAGCCCGGCAGATGCTGCCCGCCAGGCCGACCTGGTCATCACCATGTTGTCCGACCCGGCGGCGCTCCAATCGGTGGCCGAGGGCCCGCGGGGCATCCTCGCCGGCGCCACCGCGTCGACGACGCTCGCTGAGATGTCCACGGTCGGGCCAGCTGCCGTACGACGGTTCGCAGGGATGCTGCCGGATGGCGTTGACCTCCTCGATGCGCCGGTGCTGGGCAGCGTCTCGGAGGCCGAGTCGGGGTCGCTACGGATATTCGTCGGAGGGCCCGAGCCGCTTGTCCAACGGTGGATGCCGGTGTTGGGCGCGCTTGGCTCGCCGATGCATGTCGGGCCCCTCGGTGCCGGCGCGGCCGCCAAGCTGGTCGCCAATTCGGCCCTCTTCGGGGTGCTCGCTGTTCTCGGTGAGGCACTCGCTCTCGCGGACGGGCTTGGCCTGCCGCGTGACATCGCGTTCGAGGTCCTGTCCGCGACTCCCGTCGGCTCGCAAGCGGATCGGCGCCGACCAGCGATCGAGTCGGGTCAGCTCCCGCTCCGGTTCGCGCTGTCACTCGCCCGTAAGGACACCGAGCTGGTCGTGTCGGCCGCCGAGTCGGCAGGTGTCGATCTGCCGGTCGCGGCGGCCGCCCGGCAGTGGGTCGTGGCGGCCCAGGAAGCCGGCCTCGGCGACCGGGACTACTCGGCCGTACTCGCGCACATCACCGACACTGCCCGATCAGCCTGAGAACCCGCCCCCGCCAGGCCGGTCCGGTGGCGGTTGAAGATCCGGCGGCGCCTGCGCCTGTACACCCGGCTTGTCGTCGTCCCACGACCGGTGTCGGCTGTTAGCGTCGGGCCCGTGCCCGCCGACGAACTCCGGCATCGGGTCGGGTCGGCCCGGGTGGCCCGGCTGACCACCGTCCGCGCGGATGGGCGTCCCCACCTGATACCCGTGTGCTTCGTGCTGCTCGACGACGTCGTCTACCACGCGGTGGACGAGAAGCCCAAGCGCCACCGGCGGCTGCGCCGGCTGGAGAACATTCAGGCGACGGGGCATGCCTGCCTGCTGGTCGACGAGTACGACGAGGACTGGTCCCGGCTGTGGTGGGTCCGGCTGGACGGGCACGGCCGGCTGGTGGAGGACCGCGCGGAGGAGGCCGCGGCCCGCGCGGCGCTGGCCGACAAGTACCCGCAGTACGTCCAGCGGCCACCAGCCGGGCCGGTGATCGCGGTAGCGGTGACCGGCTGGTCGGCGTGGTCCGCGACGGACGCGGCAGCCGACCCGGCCGGGTGAGCGCCGGTCGGGGTGTCAGCCGGCCGGTGCGAGGGCGTCGAGCACCTCGTCGGCCCGGCGCAGCGACGCCTGCGCGTCGGCGCGGGGCGAGCCGATCTCCGGATCGAAGTTGAGGTCGACGAACAGTTCGGTGATGCCGGCTTCGGCGAGTCTGCCGAGATCCGAGCGGATCTGCTCGAGCGTGCCGGTGAGCGGCTCGCGCTCGGACGGGCCCGTCGGGCGTACCCGGACCGCGCCGCGGCAGACGAATCGCAGTGCGTGGGGATCGCGGCCGGCCTCCGCAGCGGCGCCCTGGACGGTCGCGACCGCCGCGCCGATGCCCGTCAAATCCGCCTGGCTGCCACTGACCCAGCCGTCGGCGAGTCGGCCGGCCCGGCGCAGCGCGGCGGGCGCCTGGCCGCCGAGCAGAATCGGCGGGTGTGGCCGCTGCACCGGCTTCGGCTCCAGACGCGTCGGCGGGACCTGGTAGAACTCGCCGCGATGCGCGGCGACGTCGTCCTGCCAGAGGGTACGGAGAACGGCGAGGAACTCCTCGGCCCGGTGGCCCCGCCGATGCTTGCTCACCCCCGTCGCCTGGTACTCCTCGTCCGCCCAGCCGAGGCCGAGTCCCACGTCGAGCCGTCCGCCGGCGAGGATGTCGAGAGTCGCGGTCTGCTTGGCCAGCAGCACCGGAGAGATGAACGGCATGTTGAGCACCGCCACGCCGAGCCGGACCCGCGTGGTGTGGGCCGCCAGGAACGCCAGCGTGGTCAGCGGGTCCTGGACGCTGTGGTAGGTCTCGCTCCAGCCGAGGTCGGCGGGGACCAGGAGCCGCTGGAACGTCCAGAGCGAGTGGTATCCGAGCTGCTCGGCGCGGCGGGCGACGTGGACCATGTTCTCCGGTGTGGCCCACGAGCCGGAGACGGGCGGGGCGAATCCAACCTCCACCCGCGCACCGTACCCGGATCGGGCCAGGACGTGGCTCGGTTCAGCCCCCGATGCCGCGGTCCAACGGATGAAGCAGCCGCCGGATGTCCTTCGGCAGCTCGGATTCCAGGCCCTTGAGGTCTTCGGCGTTCACCGCCTCGCGCAGGGTCGTCAACACGGCGCGGGCAACCTCAGCGGACCGGTCGCCATCCGTTCCCGCGCGGACCCCCACCTCGTTGAGGAACTCCACGAGGTCGAGCTGTTCGGCGAAGTCCACGTTCTTGTGCAGGTACCCGCGCAACTCCTCGGGGAGCCGGGTGGCCAGGTGCCGCGCCTCGCCGCCACTGACCCGTTCCGCCAGTGTCGTCAGGGTGGCTCCGACGACGTTCGTCGCCTCCGCCGCCGGCATTCCGGCCCGCTTCCCCACCGCTTCGAGAAACTCGGCGTAGTTCACGCGTACTCCTTCCGGACCAGTCGGGGTGCGTCGCGGCGTCCGTGACCGGCGTCGAGAGTGGTCCTGTCTCGTGCGTCCACCTGCGGGCGCCGTTCCGCGCCGGCGCGCGCCCCGACCGGCTGCGGGCGCACCTGCTCCTGCCTCAACCGCGCGTGCTACGAGCCGCGGCGCTGCCGGCCACCGGCACCCACCGGTTCGATCACCTGCCGGAACTCGTTCGGAAGCTGAGCCACCGCGTTGTCGAACTCGTCACGGGAAACAGCCTCACGGAGCGTGGTGAGCACCGCGCTGACCCCGGCACCGGCGAGCGCACGGTCGACGGCCGGGCGGTCCGCCACCCGCCGCACGAACTCTTCGAGCCCGAACGACTTGGCATGTTCCCCTCTCCCGCTGAGCGGTGGGGGTTTGCGCAGGTGATCGTCAAGGCCTTCCGGAAGCTGATAGGCAAGGTCCTCGGCCTGGCCGGCGCTGATCCGATCTGCCAATGTCTCCAACGTCGCGCTGGTGAGTGTCGCCGCCTGATCGGTCGACACCTTTGCCCGCGTGGCCACTGCGTTGATGAAATCCTGGTATTCCACCTGGTTCTCCTCTCCGGCCCGATCGCCGTCGAACCGCCCGTTACGAGCCCCTGACCTCAATGCGCCGCGATCGCACACTTCACCTCTCGGGGTGGCGAGCGACCTGGTACCTCGACAGCCTCCTGGGACGGGGGGTGACCCTGCCTCATCCCCATCGGGCGAATCACCAGGGCGCGCTACGGGATGCCGGCCTCGACTGCCACTGAGCAGCGCCGATCTGGTCCCCTGGCATCGGGCCTGCCGGCGGGTTCAGCGGGGTCGACTCAGCCGCTGCCAGGCGCGGCGCAGGTCCGCCTGCACCGGTTTGTGAGCCGCTTCCTCGACAACTCCAGCCGGCGGGTCCTCGCCCGGCTCGTGCATCTCGGCACCGGGTACCGACAGCACGACCCCCCGCTCGTACAGGTCGGCGATCTGCTCCCGGTGGGCGAAGCGGTGGGACTGATCCGGCCCCGGCGCTGCCACGATGATGCCGTGGAAGATGTCCTTCGGTTCGTCGGTCAGCACGTGCTCGACCACGCCGACGGGTGCCGAGTCGACGTCGTAGACCCGGGTGCCGACGGGGAGCGCGAGATACGAGACCTTCGCGCCGAGATCCTCCACGACGTTCACCGTACCCGCCGCCTGATCACCATGGGCCCGATCACGATGGCTGGTCTGGCCATGACCAGGGCTGCCGGCGGCGCGGACCGTCAGGCTCAGGCGGAGGCTGCTCGACCCACCTCAGCGAAGATCCCGGTGGCCTGACCAAGCTCGATCAGGTGGCCGTTCAGGTCCCGGAGGTAGCGCCGGGTCTCGACGGCATGGTCCTTCGGCTCGGTGAGGAACTGCCCACGCCGTGAGCGGGTCGTGTCAGAACGACTTGATCTTCTCTGAGAGTCGAGCGTTCATAGTCGCGTCCCACCCCACAGGGCCCGTGACGCGTTCCTCCTCCTGGCCATCGTCGCCGTGGAGAGCGCACTCGGTGATGGACGACCGGAAGGGAGGTTGGGATGCCATCTGATCATCAGCGAGCGACTGCATGGAGGCCGTTGATACGACCTATGACCGACCGCGAGCGGGAACGCCTGGCACCCGTGGCGCCGGCGATCGGATGCCAAGGACTCCCGTGCTTTTGCCGTTACCGGCATGCAGCAGCCGTAGTCGACTCCGGTGGCGTAGGCGGGGTGCTGGACGCCCTTCAGTGCACCGAGGGTCAGCCATGCGAGTTCTCGGATTGGCGGGGTGCTGCGCGTCAGTCATGGCCACGACGTCGGGGGTGGGCCAAATGCGCGACGACCGGCTCTCACAGCCAGAGTGGCGAGGGCAGCGTTGGCACCACCACCAATCACAGCGCCGATACCGAACGGTGCCACTCGACCGAGAACGATGATTCCCTGCTTGGTCCCGTACTTCGTGACGAAGTGTTTCCCCAAGATCCCGTTGATCTGACGCAACGTCTCGGCAGGCACCTTGGCGACAACCTGACGTCCCCAGTGTTGCCCCGTACGCTCGGCGACCTTGGTAATGGTGGCGGAGCCGGACCCGCCGAGCATGATTCCCATCACGATCGTTCGGCGGCGCTCGATCTCGTCGATGCGGACTCCGTGGACTTCGGCGATCGAGAGCGCGAAGAGGGCGCTCAGCTCAAGAGATGAGAGAGCCTCGCCGGCCGACAGTGCCAGTGCGATGCCCGTGCCGACGCCGGGCGCCGCTGCAGCTCCTCCAACTGCAGCACCCGTCCCGGTCAAGGCGCTGACGTACATCCGCTCCAGATTGCGGATTACCTGTGCTGGTGTCGCCTCTGGGTTCCGCTGGCGGGCCCGGGCGATGTTCTTGCGCACCAGTGGGGTCTGGATGGCGATTGCCTTATCCAGGAGGTCGAGGACTCGCTGCCCACGTACGGCTGCTTCCGGAACCGGTCCGTCGTGGGCACCTGTTGCCATGCGTTGAACTCCTTCGTTCGTCACGCCCAAGCTGAGTCTCCCATTCGACCAGGCGAGCGGATCTTGCGCCAGATCGTCTGAACGGTGGACGCCGTACTGGCCGGCGAGTTCGTTGATTGAGACGTCTGCGGCGTGGGCGGTTCGAACAGCGCCCACCTGGATCGCAGTCAACCAGGCCGCGCTGTGGCACGCGGCCACCGCCAGGTGTGAAGTATCGTCCACAACGTACAGACGAGCACGCGGTAGCTGCGCCACTTCTACCCACTACCACCAGCGGAATCTCGAACGGCGGCTGCCGTACTAGCACTGCAGCAGCAGGTGGGCCTCGTACCTGCTCAGCGTGAAGTCGCTGGTGAAGACCAGCGAGGGCGCACCGTCGCCGCGCGCGCAGATCAGCGACCGGCACTGAGCGGGACCAGGACCATGCAGCCGGGCGACCACTCAGAGGTCAGCCTTGCCTGCTGGTGCAGCGGCCGGTGCCCGACGGCACCGGCCGCTGCATCCCAGTCGCCACAGAACCCGACAGGGCAGGAGTGCCTTCAGGCGATCCCGTAGCGCTTGCGGGCCTCCTGAACGGTCTCGGGCTTGACCTCGCCGCGCCGGGCCAGGGCTGCCAGCGCCGCGACCACGACCGACTGCGCGTCGACCCCGAAGTGGCGACGGACGGCCGCACGGGTGTCGGAGAGGCCGAAGCCGTCCGTGCCGATCGAGTGCCAGTCCTGCGGCACCCACTGGCTGATCTGGTCCGGAACCGCCCGCATCCAGTCGCTGACGGCGAGCACCGGGCCGGGAGCGCCGTTCAGCACCCGGGTCACGTAAGGGATCCGGTCCTCACCCTCGAGGCGCGCCGCGTCACAGTCCAGAGCGTCGCGGCGCAGCTCGCTCCAGGAGGTGGCCGACCACACGTCGGCCGCCACACCCCAGTCGCCGGCGAGGAGCCGCTGGGCCTCCAGGGCCCAGTGAATCGCGGTGCCGGAGGCGAGAAGCTGCAGGCGCGGGGCATCCGCCGCCAACTCCACGGCATGGGCTTCCTGGTACCGGTAGAGGCCCTTGCGGATGCCCTCCTCGACGTCCGCGCCGGACGGCATGGGCGGCTGGACCTTCGCCTCGTTGTAGACCGTGAGGTAGTAGAAGACGTCCTCGGCGTCCGGGCCGTACATCCGGCGCAGCCCGTCGCGGACGATCACGGCGACCTCGTACGCGAAGGCCGGGTCGTAGGCGATCGCCGCCGGGTTGGTCGAGGCGATCAGGTGGGAGTGGCCGTCCGCGTGTTGCAGGCCCTCGCCGGTCATCGTCGTACGGCCGGCGGTGGCACCGATGAGGAAGCCACGGCCGAGCTGGTCGGCGAGCGCCCACATCTGGTCGGCCGTCCGCTGCCAGCCGAACATCGAGTAGAAGATGTAGAAGGGGATCATCGGCTCGCCGTGCGTGGCGTACGACGTTGCGGCGGCCGTGAAGTCGGCCATCGAACCGGCCTCGGTGATGCCCTCGTTGAGGATCTGGCCGTTCGTGGCCTCCTTGTAGTACAGGAGCGTGTCGCGGTCGACCGGGTCGTAGGTCTGGCCGTGCGGCGAGTAGATCCCGGCGGTGGGGAAGAGCGACTCCATGCCGAAGGTACGCGCCTCGTCCGGAACGATCGGCACCCAACGCCGGCCGGTCTCCGGGTCCCGCATCAGGTCCTTGACCAGGCGGACGAAGGCCATGGTCGTCGCGATCTCCTGACTACCGGACCCCTTGGCCAACGCTTCGAAGGGCTTGGCGGACGGCGCGGGCAGCACCACCGGGTAGACCCGGCGAGCCGGGGCGAGCCCGCCCAGCGCGGCCCGGCGCTCGTGGAGGTAACGGACCTCCGGCGAATCGGCGCCGGGGTGGACGTACGGCACCACCTCACCGGTGAGCTTGCTGTCGGGGATGGGAAGGTCGAGGAGGTCGCGCAGCGCGCGAAACTCGTCGCCGGTCAGCTTCTTCATCTGGTGGTTGGCATTGCGCGACTCGAAGGCGGGGCCGAGCGTGTAGCCCTTGACCGTCTGGGCGAGGATCACGGTCGGCGCGCCCCGGTGCGCGACGGCGGCCCGATAGGCGGCGTACACCTTGCGGGGTTCGTGGCCCGCCCGCGAGGCGTGGAAGCACTCGGCGATCGTCGCGTCGGTCAGCACCTTCGCCATCTCGACGAGCGCCGGGTCGGCGCCGAAGAAGTGCTCGCGGATGTAGCCGACATCCCGGGCCGCGTACGTCTGGAACTGCCCGTCGGGGACCTCGCGCAGCCGGCGGACGAGCGCGCCGGTGGTGTCGAGCGCGAACAGGTCGTCCCAGGCCGAGCCCCAGAGCGACTTGACGACGTTCCAGCCCGCCGCGCGGAACCGCGCCTCCAACTCCTGAACGATCTTGAAGTTGGAGCGCACCGGCCCGTCGAGCCGCTGCAGGTTGCAGTTGACCACGAAGGTGAGATTGTCGAGGCCTTCGCGACCGGCAAGAGCGAGCGCGGCGGTCGACTCGGGCTCGTCCATCTCGCCGTCGCCGAGGAACGCCCACACCCGCGAGGCTGAGGTGTCCTTGATGCCACGGTGCTGCAGGTAGCGGTTGAACCGCGCCTGGTAGATCGCCGACAGCGGGCCCAGGCCCATCGACACGGTGGGGAACTCCCACAGCCACGGCAGCCGGCGCGGGTGCGGGTAGGAGGGCAGGCCGTCGCCGCCCGCCTCCTGCCGGAACCGATCGAGGTGGCCCTCGGTGAGCCGACCGTCGAGGAAGGCGCGGGCGTAGATGCCGGGGGCGGCATGGCCCTGGAGGTAGAGCTGGTCGCCGGAGCCGTCGGCCTCCTTACCGCGGAAGAAGTGCTGGAAGCCGGTCTCGTAGAGCCAGGCGGCGGAGGCGTAGGTAGCGATGTGACCGCCCAGGCCATAGCGGCTGCCGCGGGTCACCATCGCCGCGGCGTTCCAGCGGTTCCACGCCGTGATGCGCCGTTCCATCTCCTCATCACCGGGGAACTCCGGCTCGGCGGCGGTCGGGATGGTGTTGAGGTATTCGGTCTCGAGCAGCTTCGGCAGCGCAAGGCCGACGCCCTCAGCGTGTTCGAGAGTGCGGCGCAGGAGGTACGAGGCGCGCTGCGGCCCGGCCGCGGCGGTGACGGCGTCGAGAGAGGCCGCCCACTCGGCGGTCTCCTCGGGATCGCGGTCCGGGATCTGGTCGAGTGCGCTTGGGTTGTTTCGCCCGATGTCAGTCATGGTGGCCGCCTTCCGACGGTTCCGGACCTCTCGTCCGCAGGGCGGGAGGTCGACACGGTGAGACAGGAAAGCTGCCTGCCGGGGATGCTCCGGCCGCAGCTACCAGCGAATGCAGTCAGTGCCGGCAGCATCTCCTCGGCGGCTCGCTCGGCGAGTCAGGCGCCCGCGAGACGGCGAACCGGCTGAACGATGAACTCACGACACCCTCCGTTTCACCACACCTCGAGGAATCGGCACGGAACGGATGCTTCGTCCCGCGCCTTCCGGTTTCGTCGGCGAGCCGCCTCGCCGATTCACCACCAAGGACCAGGTGAGGCAGGGATTCGTGACAACCGACCCGCGACCAGCGCCCCGTCGTCTCTCCGGCTGCCCTCGCCCGGTAGGGGGCCGACCTACGACCGCACTGAACCGGCAGGCTGAGGCCGTGACCCGCCTCGCCCGGGCCGTGCGCGGCCGGGCGCCCGCGCTGGCCCGGTCAGCGATTCGAATCACGGAACGGGTATGCCGGCACCAGACGCGGCAACCGGCAAGCTGAAATCAGGGGGACAAAGACCTCGGCAACAGCGACAGGCGGCTACCAACGGGAGGAAAGAGACGGCATGTCCCACCGCGAGGTCCCGATGGATGCCGTGCGGACCTTCGACGCGGTACGGCCCCGGCTGTTCGGCATCGCCTACCGGATGCTGGGCAGCATTCACGACGCCGAGGACATCGTCCAGGACACGTGGCTACGGTGGCAGCGCACGGACCGCAGCGCGGTACGGGACCCGACAGCATTCCTCGTCACCGCAACGACCAGGCTCGCCCTGAACGCGGCGACATCGGCACGCGCCCGGCGAGAGACCTACGTCGGCCCATGGCTGCCCGAGCCGGTCCAGACGTCGGTCGACCCGGCAACCCGAGCCGAGCAGGGCGAAGCTCTCGGACTTGCGTTGCTCCTCCTCCTGCAACGACTGACTCCGCACGAGCGCGCCGTGTACGTGCTGCACGAGGCCTTCGACTACCCCTTCCGGCAGATCGCCGAGGTCCTCGACATCACCGAGGCGAACGCGCGGCAGCTCGGGCGCCGGGCGCGCACGCACCTCGCCGAAGAACGGCACGCGCCGGTCGCCCCCGCCGAGCACGGCCGGCTGCTCCACGCCTTCCTCGCCGCCGCACGCTCCGGTGATCTCGGTCAGCTGGAAGAACTGCTCGCGAACGACGTCGTCTCCTACGCCGACGGCGGCGGCATGGTCAGCGCGGCGCGGGTACCGGTCACCGGCCGGGCCGACGTCGCCCGCTACATCGCCGGCCTCATGAGAAAGTTCGGCGCGGTCGTCTCGCTGGACCTCGTCGAGTCCAACGGGCAGGAAGCCGTCCTCGTCCGCCGGGCAGGATCCGTCGTCGCACTGTGCGCGATCGATGCCTCTACCGAGGGGATCACCCGAGTGCTGATCACCCTCAACCCGACCAAACTCGCGCGGTTTGGTCCACGGGAAACCCGCTGATCGGCGGCTACCTCGGTGTGCAGACACGCGGCGAGGAACTCCCCACGCGTCCACGACTCCGCCCGCGCCCGCTCGGCTGAGCCGCCCTTGCTCAGCGGCGCAAGCGGCGGGAGCAGGCGCCGTCGTGGTCGGCGCGGAGCAGGCAGCGCCGGCCGCCGGGCATCAGCAGGTCACAGAAGACCCGATGGCGTACGTTCTGGTGGTCCTCGGCGGAGACGGTGGTCTCCCCCGGGTCGGTCTGCGGCAGTACCAGTAGCCACCGGCCGATCACCCGCGCCAGGCGCTGCGCGGCGGGCAGGTCGGCGGCGGCCACCGGCAGGTGGATGACGTACCGCTGGGTCATGCCTCGGATCCCCGATCGGGGTGGTCGCTCTGCTGGCGACGCAGCGCGTCCATGGCACAGGCGGCTTCCCGCCGGCTCGCGGCCAGCGCCGCGTAGACCGCGGCCATGTCCACGGCGACCCGATCGAGGAAGGCGTACACGTGGTCGGGCTCAAGGCCGCGGCGTCCGAGACCGACCACCTTGAATCGGCGCTCGCGCACCTGCCACGGCAGCAGCGGGGTGTACGGCATCGCGCCGTAGCTCGACCGTTGATTGCGGACGCTCATCTGCTGCCTGCCTCTCGTGTCGGATGGAAGGGGTGGGGCCACTCGTCCTCCCCGCACGCGCGGACCCACCCCGCCCTGCCGCCGCAGCTTGCGATCAGCGGTACGGCACCAGGGCCTTGTAGTCATCGTGTGACAGTGCGCAGTGGAGGCGCAACGTTCCACAGCAGAATTTTTGGCTCAAGCATTGACTTCTTTTACTGCAACCGATATGAGTTACGTGGTCGCGTTACACACTGTTGCGGAGTGGAATCAGGGAGTGTTCGGGTGACAGAGGACGTCGGATCGACCGTGCCGCGTCGGCAGCTCGGGCGGCTGCTGCGCCAGTTCCGCACCGAGGCCGGGGTGACCCTGGACGCCGCCGCGGAAGCGCTTGAGTACAGCCGGCAGAAGATCTGGCGCATCGAGAGCGGCCTGGGGCCGGTGCGGGTGCTCGACGTGAAGGCGATGTGCGAGCTGTACCACGTGTCGCCAGAGATGACCGAGGCGATGCGGGGGCTGGCGGCGGAGACGAAGTCGAAGGGGTGGTGGCACGCGTACGGGGACGCGGTGCCGAACTGGTTCGAGCTGTACGTCGGCCTGGAATCCGCCGCCGCGCATCTCCGCCAATACGAGGAGTCCCTGATCCCCGGGCTGCTCCAGACTCGCCAGTACGCACTCGGGCTTGCCCGACTCGACCGTCCCTCGGTGAGCGAGGACGAGCGCGAGCGGGCGGTCGCGGTGCGGCTGCAACGCCAAGGGCTGCTCACTCGACGGCTCCCCCAGCCGCCGCAGCTCGACGCGATCCTGTCGGAGGCGGTACTCCGACGTAGTGTCGGTGGCCGAGGCGTGATGATCGGGCAGCTCACTCGACTACTGGAGGCTGCCGAGCTGCCCAACGTCGCCGTGCGGGTGCTGCCCTTCGCCACCGGTCCACACTCCGGCGCGGTCGCCGGCTCCTTCGTGATCCTCGACTTCCCGGCGACAAAGGGCGGCCGGGCAGCGCCTGAGCCACCGGTTGCCTACAGCGAATCTCTGACCGGGGCGCTGTACCTCGACAAGCCCGACGAGCTGGCCGCGTACCGGGCCGCCTGGAAGAGCCTGGATGCGCTCGCGCTCGATGAGGCACAATCGACCGACATGATCAAGACGATCATCGGGGAGCTGCGGTATGACTGACCTGACCGGCGCCGTCTGGCGCAAGAGCACCCGCAGCGGCGGCAACGGCGGCAACTGCGTCGAGGTCGCCGACAACCTCATGGGTGTAGTCGGCGTGCGCGACAGCAAGGACCCCACGGGTCCGACGCTGGCCTTCCCCCCGCCGGCTTGGGCCGCCTTTGTCTCAGCCGTCAAGATCCGCATTGTCACACCCTGATCGACGAATGCCCTACGAGTAGCTCTGCGTCTCAGGCATCGCCACTACCGAGAAAGCTGCCGGTGCAGCGTCCAACCTCGCTCAGTGAGGGCCCACCGTCCCCGTCCCGCCTTCTGCATCGGCAGCAGTAACCCCTCCCGAACCATCTCGCCGCGCTCGAACGACGTGCGGTTTTCCCAGTTGGCCTCGAAAGGTCGCTTGGGCGGCGAGCGCCAGTCGTCGTCGCTGAACTGGCCTTGAAACGCCTTCGCCATCGCTCGCAAAGCCGATCGCCGCTCCGCCGATCCACCCAGATCGCCTAGCGTTTGGATGAGCCAAAGGCGAAGCTGCGATTGTGGCGTCAGTGCCATGGAAACCTCCGTAATCAGGGGATACGCCGGCTACGGCCGACGCGAGACGACAAGAGGAACCACTGGAAGTTGCCCAAGCTACGGCCCTTCCCAGTCCGGAGGCAGCGCCGAGGCCCAGGGATGGCCTGGCGGCAAACCGACCCGAGGCTCTCCTGCACGCTCCCGGACCCAATGGGGAAGTAGCACCGGAACGGAGTTGGTTGAGTGTTCCAGCAGATCCCAACGGCCCTCGTAGCCGCTCCAGACGTCTGCGGTGATCCGGGCCTGCGCAAGCGTCGTGTTTCGGGTCCCGGGCTGCGCGTTTGGATGGGTAAGCCAGTTGCGGTGAACAATCCACGTTGCTGCTGCCACGTGGAACCGCGGAACTATGTAGCAGGTGGGGGCGTGCGTCAAGTCGCGCGTGAGAGCGATGAAGACGTACCACTCGTGGTCGAATGCTGGCGTGAAGGCCTTCGCTCCAGGCATCCACGACACCTTGCCGGCAGGCGCGGCAGCCTTTACTTGAAGTTCGACCATACGGCGGGAGACGGTACTCACGGCGAGGATGTCCGTGCGCTCAAGCCCTTCCCGGGTGAGGGTTGCGACCCAGCCCTGACGAGCCAAGGCATAGCAGACGTAGTGCTCGCCACTCGCTCCGGTCAACCTGCGGTCAACCACTCCGGTCCTCCCCGCGCTACCGGAACTGCCGCTGCTGGGCGATTCGGATCCGCTCGCGCCATTCGGCCGATAGATCGACGACTAGAACGTCAACGTGGTGAGCCTTTAGCGCAGCCGCGTACCAGGTCCGCGCCTCGGGCCGGAAGGACCGTGCCGCCTGCTCATCACTGAAGCAGAGAATCAATCGGTGATGGCCGCCCAACTCCCTACCGACGTGAATGAGCTTGAGCGCGTCCGCCAGGACCTTCTGCTTCTGCCCGCCCTTGGGTGGCCCCTGGTGCGCCCATGCCTCCACAAGAGTCGGTGGGGCATGGTTGACGCCATCTACGTCCACGTATTCGCCACCAGCGAGGTGAAGTCGCGTCGGGATGACCTCGTAGCCCAACAGATCGGCGAGCCCGTCCAGGATCGCCGTCTCTGCCTGCCGCTGCACCGTGCTGCTTCCGGCGGGAACCTCCGGGAGTAACTCTTCGTCACCACGAGAGGTGTCACTGGTTCCCACAGTGAGCGGGGCCACTGACGTCCCAATCCGCTGAGCCGCGTCGACAAGGCGGTAACGCCCGCCGCCGTCGCGGGTCAGGTCAGGGTAGCGGACAGCGTGGTGGGCTGGAGCATCCACGCACATACGCGAGACGACGTGAGTCCGTATCGTGCTTTCTACGAAGGTGCTTCCTCGGCCGATCAGCAGGCGTACGACTTCCTCAGCCGTGAAGCTGCCGTCGACGCTTCGAGCAGCCAGTTCATGGGCGGCCTCGAGCACCTCATCACGACAGGTTCGGGCGAGCATGCCGCCGACCGTATCTCCCGGTGCACCAACGGGTACACAGCCTGTAGCACGATCTTTCATGACCGCTACGCCTGATCTTCTACATACGTACGGGTCTGCTTGAGTACCAGCTCGACGGCCTCAGGACGGGCGTCCGGTGGGTAGCCGTACCGGGCCAGCAGACGCTTGACCTTGCTGCGCACCAAGGCTTGGGCCTGCTCCCGGATCCACCAGTCGACCGGAAGGTCCTGAAGCTCGCGGACGAGATCCTTGGCGATCTGTCCAAGTACGACGTCGCCGAGCAGCTCCGTTGCCGACTCGTTCTGCGCGACCGCGGTGTAGAAGGCGTACTCGTCCTCGGTCAGGCCCATCTCGGCAGCCTTGCCGCGGTCGGCCGAGACCTCCTTGGCCAGCGCTACCAGCTCCGCGATGATCTCGGCAGCTGTCAGTCCGCCCGAGGTGTAGCGCTGCATCGTCTTCAGCAGTTTCGCGGTGAACCCTTCCTGCGCGACAACGTTGTGGGGGTGGGCCGACCGGACCTCGCGCTCGATCGCACGACGCAGCGCCTCGATGGCGAGGTTGGGGCGCTGGCTCTCGCGCAGGCGGCGCATGAAGTCCTCGTCCAAGTGCGACAGGTCGGGCCGCTGGATGCCAGCCGCCTCATAGATGTCGACCACCTCGTCCACCGCGATCGCGCTCGCCGTAAGTTGCCGGATCGCCAGTTCTACGTCCGCCGCTGTGGCGAGCCCCCGCTCCGCCCGCTCCTCGGCCTTCAACTTGGCCAGATACAGACGTACAGCTTCGATGAACTCCAGGTCCGTCCGCAGTGGCCGAAGCTTGTCCTCACGCGGGCAGTTGCTGTAGGCGCGGGCGATCTTGCGAGCGGTGTCGGCGTAGCGATCGGCGAGGGTGGGCTTGCCCTCCTCCAGATCTGGTTCCGGGCTGCGGAGGTAATCCACGACATCGAGCGCAGCGTGGTAGAAGGCACGCGGCCTGCCCGAGTCGCGCTTGGCTTTCCAGTTGATGCCGTGAAGCTGGCTGCCGATTACGCCGTGCAGCTCAACCACCATGTCGACGGCCGCGCTGATGTCCTTTCCGATCGGCTTCTCATCGATGTCGGTTCGGGTGTACTCGGCGAGCGCCTTGGTGAGGTCGTCGGCGATGCCAAGGAAATCCACCACCAGACCGCTGGGCTTCTCGCCCCATCGACGGTTGACTCGGGCGAGGGCCTGCATCAACGCCGCCCCGCGCATCGGCTTGTCGAGGTACATCGTGTGCAGCGGCGGCGAATCGAACCCAGTCAGCCACAGCGACTGGACGATCACCAGCTCCAGCGGGTCGTCAGCATCCGTGGCCCGGCGCTGGATCTTCTTGATCGCGCCGGTCGAGCGGACATGGGTGGCAATCGGCTCCTGGTCCTTGGCGCTGCCGGTGTATACCGCCTTGATCAGGCCTTCGTCGTCGTCTTCGTGGTGCCACTCCGAGCGGATCGCGGTGATCTCCTTGTAAAGGTCAGCTGCGACCTTCCGGGAGTAACAGACGATCATGCTCTTGCCGGGTTTGCCGGTCAGCTTGACCATCTCGGTCCGGCGCTGTTCCCAGTGCTCGACGATGTCCACGGCGAGCGTCCGTACCCGGTCGGCGTGGCCTACGACATCCTCATACTGCGCGAACGCCCGCCGGACGCGCTTGATCTCCTCTTCGTCGAGGTCGACCGTCAGGTCCTCGGCCTCCTCGTCCAACTCCACTGGGTTCACGCCCTCGGGGAGGTGCACCGGGATGTGTCGGTTCTCGTAGTAGACCCTCACCGTGGCGCCGTCGCGGACGGCGCGGGTCAGGTCGTACACGTCGATGTAGTCGCCGAAGACCGCCCGGGTGTTCGCCTCGGCTCTGGAGATCGGCGTGCCGGTGAAGGCGATGAACGCCGCGTTGGGAAGCGCGTCGTGCAGGTTCTTGGCATAGCCGTCGAGGAAGTCGTAGTGGCTTCGGTGCGCCTCGTCCACGACCACGAGCACGTTGCGCCGCTTCGACAGCAGCGGGAAGTCAATGTTCGCTTCCTTGTCCGCCTTGGAGCGGTTGAACTTCTGCAGGGTGGTGAAGATGATCCCGCCGGACGGCCGATCCAGCAGGCGCATCAACTGCTCTTTCGTGTCCGCCTGCACGGGCGTCTCCGGCAGCAGGTCACTGGCCGCGAAGGTGAGGAAGAGCTGGCTGTCCAGGTCGATCCGATCGGTGAGCACCACGATCGTCGGGTTTCGTAGCGCCGGCTCCTTCATCACCTTCGCGGTGTAGTACGCCATCTCCATGCTCTTGCCGGAGCCTTGGGTGTGCCACACGACCCCGATCTTGCCGTCGCCACCCACCGCAGTGATCGTCTTGTCGACTGCGGTATTAACCGCGAACATCTGGTGGGCTTTCGCCAGACGTACCGTGTCGATCGCACCACCCCGCTCTCGCGAGAAGGCGGTGAAGTTGACCAGCAGGTCGAGGAAGACTTTGGGGTCAAATGCTCCACCGATCAGAGTCTCCAGTGCTCGGCCGTCGCTGACGTCGACCGGCTCGCCCCGTCCGTCGACGTCCCACGGAGCCATGTGCTCCCATGGGGTAAACAACGTCCCGATTCGCGCGGTGATGCCGTCACTAGCTACCGCGAAGACCGGCACTGCGAGGGCGGACGCACCGAACTCACGCCGATAAGTCATGAGCTGGTCGTACGCCTCGCGCGTGCCGTCGGTCGCGCCGGCCTTTTTGAGCTCGAACATCGCCAGCGGCAAACCGTTCACATAGGCCACCACATCCAGCCGGCGCTTGCGGCGAGCATCCTTGATCGTCACCTGGTTGGCCGCGATCAAATCATTGCTGTATGGGTCGAGAAAGTCGATCACCCAAGCGGTGTCGGTGCGGTTCTCCCCCGACGCCGGATCGACGTAACCGACCTTGACTCCGCGCGTGAGCAGTGCGTGGAGGCGGTGCCGCTCCGTGAACGCATCCGCCGAAGTCCGCTTCTCGAACTCAACCACTACCTCGTCCACGGCGTCCAGGGGCAACTGCGGGTTGATCCGCGCCACCGCCTCGCGAAGACGGCCGTGCAGGATCAGGTCGCCCCAAGACTTCCGCGCGCCATCACCCTTGCGCGACGGGGCCAACTCGGCGCCGGTCATGGGCTGCCACCACTCGCCAAGCTGATCCTTGACGTGGTGCTCCCACTCGGCCTCGGACTCGTCGTGCGGGAAAGCCGGATCGTCTGACAGTGGCATGCCTTCTCCAAAAGAGCGGGTGCGACGCGACGAAGTTCTTCAGTGCAATTCGGATCGAGTGTCAGACCGCGCCGGACACCAACCGCTCCGCGTCCTTAACCCGCAACTCACCGGAAATCAGCTTCGGCAACAGCGTGTCGCGCAGATCCGCAAGAGCGAGCGCCTCCCGATCAGCCACCAGCGCCCGATTCCAAAGAACCCCGAGTGAGCGGTCCAGTGACCCCCAGAGCTCGCGTTTTGGCACAGCGACCGATTTGTCAAGATGCTTCCGTTGGATGTGTCCCATTGTGGTGGCCTTGTCCGCTGCGATCGCGCGGAAGGCTGGGAGCTCGCCTGCGATAAGGTCGAACATCATCCATGCTGGCACTCCGCCATTCGGGACAACCTTGAAGATATGCTGATTAATCAACGCTTCAGGTCGACACCATCGCGCCACCTTGAGCGTCCCAGACCATGAAAACAGAACGTCACCCGGCCTCGCCAGATGTTGCTCGGAGGTTTCGACGTCGTTGTAGACAGTGGACGCTCCCGGGCCTGAGCCAACTTCCGCAATTCGGATCACCATGCGCCCCGAACCCGATGCATCCTTTGTGAAGTTCCGACCGTTGACGAAGCTCGCCAAGCTGGAAAGAGGAACGAGCGCGGGATCTTCTCGGGCTGCGGCCTCCATCTGGATCATCCGGAGCTCATCTGCTGCGGTTGCGATCCGTTCGTTGACCACGATCTTCTCGTCTAGCGCCCCGAGCAACGCGGCAATCGCGTCCTGTTCCGGACGGCCCGGGATACAGACGTGGAACGCCTTGGCCTCTGGATAGTAGACCGTCTGATGCGTCGTGCCATGAGCAAATCGTCGAACGCTCTCCTGCTCACACATCAGGATGTAGTGCAGGAGTCGCGGTGACAATTCCGGCCCACAGATCCAGTTCACGAAGTCCTGACTTGTCGCCATAGGAACTCCCATGGTGACGACGTAGCCAACGGAAGCAGTTCGTGACAGGCAAACGGTGCCGGCGGGAAGAAGGCGGGCCGACGAGTTGGCGAGCCCCAATTCGCTGATCGCTTGTTTTGTTGAGTGGATCGTCCGTCCATGGTTAGCTGTGGCATCGCGAATTCCCACCCAGGGGATCTCGCCGTCCCAATACTCCGGCTTATTGCGACTCGGAGTGTGGCCACTTTCCAATCGAGCAAGATCAGATAGGCGCACCCATTCGAATCCCGGAGCCGTCGGCGTTCCAGGGTTCCCGACGCTTAGTGCCCAACGTCCGGGAATTACGCCGGTGGTAGCAGGGCGTCCACCGGTTGCGGTTGCGACCCTTGCCATCAAATCCTCCCGAGCTCGTCGCGGACGACAGCCTCGAGGCGAGCCGATTCGTCGAAGTGGGCGAAAAGTTCCTTCGTCAATCGGGCGATCTTCTCCTCGATCGGTTCGTCGCCACTGGTGTCGACTTCGGCTGCGCCGACGTACCGGCCGGGCGTAAGGATGAAGTCGTGTTCCCGGATTTCGTCCAGCGTCGCTGACCTGCAGAAGCCCGGCACATCGACGTACTCAAGGGCTTTGTCGGTTCCGCGCCAGGCGTGATAGGTGCCCGCGACACGGCGAAGGTCGTCGCCGGTGAGTTCGCGCTCCGTGCGGTTCACCATTACGCCCATGTTGCGGGCGTCGATGAAGAGGACCTCGTTGGTACGGTTGGCGAGCCGCTTCGATCCCTGTGGGCTCTTGTCTCGAGATAGGAACCAGAGGCAGGCCGGGATTTGGGTGGAGCGGAAGAGTTGGCCAGGCAGGGCCACCATGCAGGCGACGAGGTCGCCTTCGACCATGGCTCGGCGAATGTCGCCCTCGCCAGACTGCTTGCTCGACATGGAACCGTTGGCGAGCACGATGCCCGCTCGCCCCTTCGGCGAGAGCTTGTGGGCCATGTGCTGCAACCATGCGTAGTTGGCGTTGCCGACCGGCGGGATGCCGTACTCCCAGCGGGGGTCCATGACAAGCCGGTCGCCGCCCCAGTCGGAGATGTTGAACGGTGGGTTGGCCATGACGACGTCAGCGCGCAAATCGGGGTGCTGGTCTTCGTGGAAGCTGTCGGCCCACCTGGTGCTGAGGTTGGCTTCGATGCCGTGGATGGCGAGGTTCATCTTCGCTAGCCGCCAGGTGTTTTGATTGAGCTCCTGGCCGAACACCGAGATGTCGAACGCCTTGCCGCCGTGGGTTTCGATGAACTTCTCGGCTTGGACGAACATGCCGCCGGAGCCGCACGCCGGGTCGTAGACCCGTTCACCTGGTTGCGGTTCGAGGATCTCGACAATGAGCTTGACGATGCTCTTCGGGGTGAAGTATTCGCCACCGCGTCGGCCCTCGGCCAGCGCGAACTTCTCCAGGCAGTATTCGTAGACCTCACCGAGGACATCGCGCGCGCTGCGGCGCTGGCCGTCGGCGTCGAACTGGTCGCGGAAGCGGAGCTTGTGGATCAGGTCGACGAGTTCGCCTAGGCGCCGCTCGTCAACACCTCGGCCGTTGTAGAGGCCCTGCGGCAGGGCACCTTTGAGGTCGGGGTTGGCGTCGCCGACGGCCTTCATCGCGCCGTCGAGGAGCTGGCCGATGCTGGTCTGGCCAGCGGCGGTCTTGGCCCGGTGCGCCAGGGACTCCCATCGGGCGGCCTGCGGCACCCAGAAGACGCCCCGGCCCGCGTACTCGTCCTGGTCCTCTAGCAGTGCGGGCCGGTTCTCCTCGGGGATGCCCTCTGCCTCCAGCTCGGCTTCGATTTGCGCCCGCCGCTCGTCGAACGCGTCGGAGGTGTACTTGAGGAAGATGAGACCGAGGACGAAGTGCTTGTACTCGGCAGCGTCCATGCTGCCGCGCAGCTTGTCGGCCGACTTCCACAGGGTGTCTTTCAGGTCGGCCGATTGCGGCTCTACCGGCTTGCGCGCGCGTGGGGGCACTATCTCGTCTCCTCAGATATTCGTGTTCGACGTGTTGGGCTTGAAGCGCAGGTTCATCGCCCCGTCGGCGACGCCGGCGGCGATCCGCTGACGGACCAGATCCAACGCCGCGGCCTGGTTGCGGGCTTGCTCTGCCAGGTCGTTGAGCATCATGGACGCCTGATCGAGGTGGCCGTAATCGACGGCGGCCAGCACGGGGATCTCCAGCTGGTGCAGGGTCACGCTGCGCACGCGTGGACCGGTGCGTGCCGCGTTACGCGCCGCGCCGAGCAGGGCCGCCAGCGCGTACGGCCCGATCCATGCCTGCTGAGGCTCGTCGCGGTACAGCGACGAGTGTTTGACGTAGCCGGGGATACGCAAGCCCTGTACGGGGGTGAGCAGGACGCTGCCGCCGATAGCGTCCACCATGACGCGAAGCTGGTCGCCGGCCATGACGACCACATCGCCCGGTTCGGTGATCGCGGCTGCGGCGTACTGCCCGAGTGTCAGAACGTCGATGCGACGCTCGCCGACTCGCACCTCTCCGAGCAGCTCTTCGCGACCCAGAACCCGTTGTCCGCTGCGACCCAGATCAGCATCGGGTATGCGATGGCCCGGCAGTCGGATGAGCTGCCGGCCGCGTAGCAGCTCGCCGACCGTGCGGTAGGCGACGCCCTGCGTGCGGGTGGTCACCCCGATGCGTCCCAGCGTGGTGAGCGCGTCATCCGCGCCCATTTTGAAGGTTGCCGCCGCGGACTCACGTGCCCGCACCGCCTCCACCACATGGTCCTCAGGTGCCGCCTTGGGTGCCAACAGATGTGACGGCAGGAGCGACCGCCTGCCCATTAGCTCGGCCACGGGAATCGCCGTGCATGGCTCAGCGTCGCGCGACTCCCGCGACCCGCACACGAGCCGCGTTGTCTGTTCGATCCATGACCCGCCGTACCGGGACCGGATCTGGTCGGCGTCGCAGACAATGACGTCTCCGGTCGTGTCGCCCTCGTCGGGGGCCAGCACCAGCAGCACGAGGTCCGTGCCGCCGATGAAGCGGTGAATGTGGCGGGGCAGTTGGATGATCGCGCGGACGCAGCCTCGACGCACGAGTTGCTCGCGTACCCACGTCACCGGAAGCCGACGCGACGTCCCCGTGCGCGTCAGTGTCCATTCCGGCACGACGGCGAACCCAATGCCCTCGTCATTGAGGCACTCCACCACTCGAGAGGCCCAGGACAGCGGGTGTTCCTCATGGTGTTCCCGCTCGCCGGGTTGGAATGGCGGGTCGACAAAGACAAGGTCCGAGCCCGAGAGACTGCCCGTGTCCTGTCCGTCGGTGAGGACCGTGACCATCTGGTGGCCGTGGCAGAAGGACCTCAGACGCAGCCACCTTGCCGCCACCGGGTCTGCCTCGGCGCACCGGATCTCGCGTGGGCGACCGGCGGCCATCATGGCGGTGAGCATCTTCCCTGGGCCGGCCGCGAGATCAGCTACGGCAAGCTCGGTGAGGTCTCCCAGCATCTCGTTCGCCAAGCGCAGGATCAGGTCGCAGATCTCGGCGGGCGTCTCAACCGGGCCACCGGACCAGCCACGACGACCAGCTGCGGAGAGCACCTCCTCGGCCGCGGCCGCCGCACCAAGCTCTGACACCAGATGCTCGACATCATCAAGCATCGACAACGCGGTCCGGCTTCGAGCGCCGACATGGCTGAGCAGGCCGACGAGATCGGGGTGCTCAGCCTCGGCTTTATCGCACAGCTCCGCGAGAGCGGCGAGGTCGGCGGGCAGTGGGCGTTGATGGGCCACTCGCAGCGCGGTCAACTCGAGCGCGACGTCGGCAAATGTGTCGGGATCGAGCTGGGTCTCACCGAGACTGCCACCACGGTCCATGCTTGCCCGGAATCTGTCTCCGTAGGTGCTGGCCGCTGAGCCACCCTCACGCGGAGTCGGCACCGGCCGATGGTCCAGCCACCGGGCTACTTCATCCGAATCAAAGAGTGGCTGCCCAGGTGAACCACCCACCGGGTCAGGAAAGTCAGGATGCCGGCGCCTCCAGTTGCTGACGCTAGGGCGGCGCACCTGGGCAAACCTGGCGATCTGCCCCAGCGTGACGGTCGGCGACATTTGTCCCCACCTCCTCCCACCCGTCCGGTTGTCCGCGCCGCGACACTACCGACAGAGGACGAACCAGAGCAAGCTGCGCTCGGTGATAAGGGGGGTTATCTGACTTTGCACCTACGGCGTTGATAGCCAGGGTTCTCACGACGCGTTGTCGCCTGTCTGCTCGCCTGCCGCTCTTATGAGATGCGGCACCAGAGTGGCCACCAGCGCCAGCCTCGGCCGACGCCATCAGACCCGTCAAGGAGAACAGCATGCGCAAGACCACTACCCTCGCCCTGATCGCCACCGGCCTCGTCGCGTTGGGTTGCGGCTCCGGCAACACCGACAACGCCGGCAGCTCCGGCGGCGGTGAAGGCGCCAAGGGCGACGACAAGCCCGCCAAGACCGCGAAGGTCGGCCAGCCCGCCCGGGACGGGAAGTTCGAGTTCACGGTCAAGTCGTCGAAGTGCGGCGTGGCCAAGGTCGGCAGCTCGATGCTCGGCGACAAGGCCCAGGGCCAGTTCTGCCTGATCACGGTCAACGTGAAGAACATCGGCAAGGAGGCGCAGTTGCTCGACGGCAGCAGCCAGAAGGCCTACACCGCCGACGGCACCGAGTACTCCACCGACACCGAGGCGGGCCTCTACGCCAACCAGGAGCAGAGCACCTTCTTCAACGAGATCAACCCCGGCAACCAGGTGACCGGCGTCCTGGTCTTCGACATCCCGAAGAACGTCAAGCTCACCAAGCTCGAGCTGCACGACTCCGCCTTCTCCGGCGGCGTCGACGTCGCCCTCAGCTGACCTCTCGCGCCAGGGGCGGGTCCCGCGAAGCCCGCCCCCGGCTCACCCCTCCCCCGCACAACCGCCATCCCGATTCTCGCCGCGAGGAGATCGACATGCGCCGTGCGAACCAGCCGACCACGCCCAGACCGGCCAGACGCCGTGCCGCTCGCAAGGACGCCACCCGGCCGCCGAACGATCCGCCGACCCTCTTCGACCTGGACCTGCCCGAGCCACCGTCCGGCACCTACCCGACCTCGCTCTACCAGTTGGAGCGGGTGCCGCCGACGGTCGAGGGGCTCCACGACGCGCTGGACCACCGCTACCTGCGCAAGCACGACTTCACGGTCGAGGAGCGCATGGTCGCCGGCGCACCGGCCCTGCTGGTGCACGGAACGGTGCCGCGCGAGCGCGCCGACTGGTGCGACGTGCTGGCGTCGCTGACCGGGCAGACGATCGACCTCGGGTTCAGCAGTGGCGGCGCAGCCCTGCTTGTCGCGGTCGACGACCACATCTATGCGCTCGCCTACGGCACCGTCGGTCGCCACATGATCGACCTCGACCTGGCCAACGCAGGCTTCGGGATCGGCTTCGCGGTGCGTTCGCTCGCGCCAGACGAGATCAAGCAGGTTCGCCGGCGGGTGTTCGGCACGACCGGCCGGGTCGATCGCAACCTGGTGCCGGGCGGTCAGCACATCCGGATGTACGGGATCGACAAGTGGGGCGAGATCGTCGGGCAGGTCTGCGGTCGAGCGTTCAACCGGAACCTGACGGTCTGCCGGTCCACCAGCAAGGCCACCCCGGTCGAAGGCAGCGATGCCCTGCGCATCCACCTCGGCGTCGAGCCGGAGAATCTGCTCGCCGACCTGCGGGAAATCAACCGCGTCTGCAAGCAGGAAGCTCCCTTCGAGGACCTGGAGTTCATCACCCAGATCCGTCCCGTGCCCGCCCGAGACCCGCGGCTGTCGGAGTTGGAGGAGCAACTGGACCGACTGCTCGCCTCACCCGGCCCGGACGAGATCGGTTTGGCCGTGCCGGGCCGGGTTCTCAACGAAGTCGAGCGGATCCAGTCGTACAAGCTGCGGGTGCCCAAGTCCGGCCTTCCCGCGGCACGCCTGTCGGAGCTGGCGCTGGCCGACATCCTCACGCAGACCAGTGGCGTGCCCGACGCCGAGCGGTGGGCTTCCCTTTGCAACGGGCGGATCACCCTCTGCTCCGACACGGCCGGCGCGGAGGAGATCGGTTCGACGGCCGCGTCGCGATGGATCACCGCCCAGCTCGCGCACGGCTCGAGCCAGCTTCTGCTGCACGAGGGCGGCTGGTACGAGATCGGCGACAGGCACCGCGAGTTCCTCCGGCACGAGATCGAGCAGATCCTGGCTGGACCGGCGAGCATCGCTCTGCCGGCGTGGACCGCCGACCTGCCGGACGAGGCGGACTACAACGCCCACGCCGCCACGGTTTGTGGCCTGACGCTGCTGGATCGGCGCCTGCTGCGGACAGGCCAGCACCACCGCGGCATCGAGGCCTGCGACCTGCTCGGGCCGGACGGCGAGCTGATCCACGTGAAAAGGGCGAAGGGCAGCTCGCCGCTGAGCCACCTCTTTGCTCAGGGCGAGGTGTCGGTCGACGCGCTGCGGTACGAGGCCGACGCGCGGTCCGCGCTGGTCAAGATGGCCCGCCAGCACGGCTCGGCCCACGCCATCGGCCTGGACTTCCGCCCGAGCAAGGTCATCTACGCGATTGCCCTCGGCTCCGGCAAGACCCTCACCGTCGACTCACTCTTCACCTTCGCCCAGGTCGCGCTCTACCGAGCGATGAAGTCTCTTCGCAACGAGGGCGTCGAGGTTGAGGTCATCGGCATCCCGTCCACCTGACCCGTCTAACGACAGCAGCTCCACTCCCGCCCCGCCAATTCAGAGCCGTCCGAACCCAAGCCGCCCGGCTGCGCCACTGGTTGCTGGGCCGATCACCCCTGACCGCTCACCACAGAGGAGAGAGAACCATGGCCCAGCCCGAGTTCCAGCCGGAGTCGGACCCCCAGCCCCAGCCCGGCACACCTGACACCGGCAGCCCGCAGCCCGTCGCTCGTAAGAGGAAGCCCTTGGTCGGGTGGATCGTCGGCGGGGTGGTCCTGGTGCTGCTCCTCTGCTTCGGCGGCTGCGGCGCGCTGCTGGCCACCACCAACAGCGGGGACAAGTCCCACCAGGGCAAGGCCGCTGCTTCGACTGCTCCGACGTCGTCGGTGACCACCTCGGCCCCGACCACCGCCGCCGCTGCGCCGGTCACGACCGAACCGCCTCTCCCCACCTACGAAACCCCGACCAAGAACGACTTCAAGCTCAAGGTCAAGGTCCTGAGCAAGAAGTGCTTCGGCAGCGCCGGCTGCAACATCACCTACCGGATCAACGTCACCTACACCGGTCATGGGCTCGACCCGTCCAAGACGTACGAGGTGACCTACCAGGTCAAGGGCGCCGAGGATCCGATCATCAACACGTTCGAGGTGACCGGAGACTCCGCCTCTGTTCAGCAGGAGGAGATGGCCAGTACCAAGCGCTCCGGCGACAAGCTGACCGCCGTCGTGACCGACGTGTCGGAGCTGTGAGAACTCAATGAGCGCGTCCCCATCACAAGACGTCAGGAGGCGTCGTGCGTCCCGATGAGTTCCTCCGCACCCTGGCCCTGCTCCCCCCTCCCCTGCACGACCGCGCCCTCACCCTGCGTGCCTTCACCCGCCCCACCCGCTGCGACGACTGCCAGCGCATCGGCGACGCCGTCCGCCTGGCCCTCACCGCCGCCCACTACGACGAGCTGGCCTCCGCCGGCGAGCTGCTCGGCACCGCCGAGCGGCTGGCCGCCGAGCACGGCATCCACCGCCGGTCCGGCGACGACCAGCAACGCGGCCGCGGCCGGGTCGCCCGCTGGGCGGCGACGTCCGCGCCGCTGGTCGCCGCGACCGACGCCAGCTGGAAGGGCCGCGTCGGCGGCATCGGGTACGTCGTCAGCGACGGCCACTACGGCCTGCTCGGCCGGGGCACCGGCCGGCTCGACCCGACCGGCGCCTCCCGGGTGCTGATCAACGAGCTGCGCGCGGTCGACTACCTGCTGACCGGGTACGACGAGGCACCGGTGGGCATGACGGTGCTGCTGGACTGCCTCGCCGCCTTGCGCTACCTGCACCGCTGGCAGGCCGGCGAGACCAATGCGATGCCGGCCGGCTACAGCCTGCGGGAGCGCCGCTGGTCGGATCAGCCGACCCTGGTCCGGCTCGCCGAGCAGGTGGCCCGCCGCCCCGACCTGACGTTCGCGCACGTCAAGGGGCACAGCGGCCACGCCCTCAACGAGGCCGCCGACGGCCTGTCGCACATGGCTCGCCGCCGGCGGGAGGAGTTCTTCGACCTGCGTCCTCGGGCGCACGCCCTGGTCGACGCGTTCCTGCGCGACTGGCACGCGAACGCCACGCTCTGACCGCTCGTCCACAGCGCCCGAAGCGGAGGCGGCCGACGTTGAGCCGCTGATTCGTTTGCGACATCAGCTCCACAGCGCCCGATGGCCACCACCGCCTCCCGACTCCACTGCTCGCCCCAGCCGGGCCGACAGCAGCCTCCCACTTCCACCGCTCAGCCCGGGCGGGCCGACGACCCGTCGGTCCGCGGACACCACGCGCCTGGAGACCACCATGACCCTCCCCGAACAGGCCACCGCGCCGCTGATCGAGCTGATCTTCGACCGGCTGACCGCCGACGACGTACCGACCGACACCGCCGAGCTGGTCCTCGCCGTGCTCACCGGCGACGACGACCTGACCGCCGCCCTCGCCGGCAGCCCCACCCGGCTCGACCCGCGCTCCCCCGCGAATGACGAGCCGTCGGAGCGAATCTGGCTGAAGTCGGTGACCGTCGCCGGGTTCCGCGGCGTCGGCCCGGAGCGCACCCTCGACATCGCGCCCGGGCCGGGCCTCACCCTGGTCGTCGGCCGCAACGGCTCCGGCAAGTCGAGCTTCGCCGAGGCCGTCGAACTCGCCCTCACCGGCGACAGCGCCCGCTGGGCCGACAAGACCAGTGTGTGGCGTACCGGGTGGCGCAACCTGCACGCCCCGGATCCGTGCCGGATCGGTGTGGAGCTGCGGGTCGACGGCGAGGCCACACCGACCCGGGTGGCGCGGGCCTGGCCCGCCGGCGGTGAGCTGGCCGACGCGAAGGTGACCGTGACCAGCGCGCGGGGGCGGCGCGACGGCCTCGCCGAGCTGGGCCTGGCCCGCCCGCTGGAGCTGTACCGGCCGTTCCTCACCGCCGCCGAGCTGGGCCGGCTCGCCGCCGGCACCCAGAGCCAGCTCTTCGACGCGCTCTTCGCCATCCTCGGCCTGGACGCGCTGACCGACGCCGACCAGCGTCTGATGCGCGCCGCCCGGCCGCACGGCACGGCCGTCAAGGAGGTACGCGCACAGCGCGCCGCCCTGGCCGACCTGCTCGCCGGGGTCGCCGACGATCGGGCCCGGCGGGCCGCCGTAATGCTGCGCGGACGGGGCGCGGTCGACCTGCCGGCGTTGACGGCGATCCTCGACGAGCCGGACGAGGTGACCGCCGACGAGGCCGTGCTGCTCTGCCGGGAGCTCACCGCCCTCGACCCGCCGCCGGTGGACGAGGTGACGCGGCTGGCCGGGCAGCTGCGGGAGGCGGCGACCGAGACCCTCCGGTACGACGGCGGTCGGTCCCGGGCGGCGCTGCGCAGCGCCGAACTCCTGCGTCTCGCGATCGAACACCACGATGATCGGGGCGACGGGCCCTGTCCCGTCTGCGCCAGCGGCGCCCTCGACGGTGGGTGGCGGGCCTCCGCCGCCGTGACCCTGACCGAGTTGCGGCAGCGCAGCGTCGCCGCCCAGACCGCAGCGACCCGGCTCACCGCGCTGCTGCGCCAGACGCACCACCTGATCGACGACCTGACCGTGCCCGGTGGGCCCGCATCGCAGCCGCCGACTGGGTCGCCGGTCAGGAGCGTCGGCACAACAATGCCGCGCCAAGGGGTCAGCGCGAAGGTCCTCCCCGAGGGCGTCGCCACGGGGGCGTCGAGCGGGAACGCTGGCGCGGAAGCCGTGAACGGACGCGCCGGCATGGGTGCACCGAGCGGAGACGCCGGCGGGGCAGCCCTGAGTGGAAACGCCGGAGCGGGAGCCCTCACCGGAAACGCCGGCATGGCGGCACCGAGCGAGGGTGACGGAGTGGCGATGCTGCGCGAAGGCGACGGAGCGGAGGCGCTGCTCGGGGCGCTGCGGGAGGCCGTGGCCGTGCTGCGGGGCGTACCCGGGGAACCGGCCGACCTGGCCGACCACCTGGCCGCGCGGTACCCGGCGGTGGTGGCCGCGGCGGACGCGGCCCGCGCGTACGCCGAAGGCTTCCTGCGGCAGCGCGACACCGGGTGGCGGGCGGCGGCGGCCGAGTTGCGCGACTGGGTTGCCGCCGTGGGCGGGTTGGCGGCGCGGGAGGCGACGCTGGCCCGGGTGAAGGCCGCGCGGGCCTGGTTGAAGGAGACCGGCGCGGCGGTTCGCGACGAGCGGATCGCGCCGTTCGCCGCGCACTCGCAGCGGATCTGGGAGCAGCTGCGGCAGGAGAGCAACGTCGAGTTGGGCGCGATGACCCTGGCCGGGACGAACACCCGGCGGCGGGTGGTCTTCCCGGTGAGCGTGGACGGCGCCGACAACGGCACCGCGCTGGGCGTGATGAGTCAGGGTGAGATGCAGGCCCTCGGGCTGGCGACGTTCCTGCCGCGCAGTTGCGCCCCGGAGAGCCCGTTCCGGTTCATCGTCGTCGACGACCCGGTGCAGAGCATGGACCCGTCGAAGGTGGACGGGCTGGCCCGGGTGCTCGCCGAGCTGGCCGAGGACCGGCAGGTGGTGGTCTTCACCCACGACACCCGGCTGCCCGACGCCGTGGGCCGGCTCGACCTGGGGCGTGCGCGGATTGTGGAGGTGCAGCGCGCCGAGCGGTCCGTGGTGACCCTGCGGCCCGGCTCCGACCCGGTCACTCGTTACCTGGACGACGCGCGGGCCCTGGCCCGCAACGACGAGCTGCCCGCCGACGTACGCGGGCCGGTGGTGGCGGAGCTGTGCCGGTCGGCGGTCGAGGCGGCCTGCCACCTGCGGGTGTGGCGGGTCCGGGTGACCCGGGGCGTGCCGCATGACGAGGTCGAGGCGGCGATCGTTGACGCGTCCCGCCGGCTGACCACGATCGTCGCGTTGGCCGTCTTCGACGACGCGGACCGTGGTGGCGACGTGCTCGGCTGGCTGGGGCGCCACGGCGGCTGGGCGGTCGGCGCGTACCGGGCCTGCCGGGAGGGCGTGCACGGGGCGTACCTGGCGGACCTGCCCGGCCTGGTCACGGACGCCCGCGCCCTGGCGAAGGTGCTGGCGTGAGCGCGCCGACGCCCCGCCGCTGCCTGGCGGCCGCCGATCAGCTGCTGCGCGGCGCCGACCCGCTCGGCGCGAGGATGCAGTCCAAGGTCGGCATTGAACATCCGGTCATGCCGCCGACAGCGAGGCGGTCGCCGCTGCAGCACGCCCTACCTCGCCCGCGATTGGGTGACTCGGTGGCCCGGTCGGCCGCTCGGCCTTAGCCGAGGTTCAGGATCTCGGCGTCCGCCTTCTTCGCCGGCACCGCCGCGGTGGTTGTGGGGCCCGTTCTCAAGCCCAGAACAGTACTTCTGCACCCTCGGTGTCCAGTTGGGGAAAGGCCTTTCGCGGCTGCCGACCAGTGCCGAGGTCCGCGAGGTACCACCCGTCGTCGGTGTGGAGGGCAACCCTCTTGTGGTCCGGCGCAAGGTACGCGCCCCGAAGCCCGCCCTTGACGTTGGGAACGCCCTGCCGTAGCGCGATGGTTCTCGCGCCTCGGTCTGCGGTCAGCAGCGCCACTGCCCCGTATACCTGTCCACTGCCCAGTGCGAAGCACAGTAGGGTCCGGTGATCCACGCGCTCGCGGCAGTCGTAGAGGACGGACGTGGCATTCGTGTCCGTAGTGAGTCGGACCTCGGCGCTAACCAAAGCATGCTCGCTCGCCACAAGCGTGCCACTGGAGCCTTCCCCTTCCCTGCCGTTGAGGACAACGTCGATGCGGGTGGCGCCGTGCCCTTCGGCGTCCAACGTGACCGCCTCGGCTTGTTCCTCGCGCGGCTGGGATCCCAGGGCGGCAGGGTCGAAGGACGCAACCTTGCCAGCTCCGCCGCCGGTGGGGCCGACGACCAGCCAGACCCGTCCACCTGAGAACGTGGGCGCCCAGTAGCAGAGCGGCCCATCGCCGCGCGAAGTCCAGCCGGGCGGCTGCCAGGCACCTACCTGCCGGTAAGTGCCGTCGCCTGCCCGCTTCGCCAATCGGACTTCACAGTTGTTGTCCCACACCAGGGTGGACCAGTCGGGGCTGAAGGACCGCCTGCCCAGGCGCGTGCGAAGGGGCCAGCCCGGCATGATTGCGGTGAATGTGGGCCGGCCAGTCCTGATGTCATGGACGGTCAGTTTCGTGGTAGTCATTTGGGGATCGGTGCCCACGCTCGTGGTCAGGAGGCCGGACGGAACGGAGGCTGCTCTGTCCGGCGACCCGTCGGCTGCCGGGGCCGAGGCGGCGGGGGGCGAGATACCTGGGGCGTGCCACGACGGTGCGTCTTCGGGCTTGGCTGAGTCGCACCCC
Organism: Micromonospora sp. U56; assembly: GCF_018070095.1. Lineage (NCBI taxonomy): Bacteria > Bacillati > Actinomycetota > Actinomycetes > Micromonosporales > Micromonosporaceae > Micromonospora > Micromonospora sp. U56. The sequence goes on along the minus strand of NZ_JAGPYL010000006.1, from coordinate 39,795 downwards.
GCCACCATCGCGACCAGTAACAACGCCACCGCGCCACGCCGCACGCTCGGAACCCCCCTCAGGATTGCGCCAATTTGGCGGTATGCGTCCTCGACGAGGCACGCATGGCTAACGATCGGAGATCATAACTGTGCGCAGCCCGCCTGCGGAAGGAATCGCGGGGTGGATGAGGCCTTCTACGACCTGGAAAGTTGGGTCAATCAATCCGCACCGGGGCTGAGCAACCCCCCGGCCCGGTGGCGGTCGCCGTGACGCCACGGCGACCGCCACCGAGAGGGTCAGTCCTCGGCCTGCCAGCGGTAGAACTCCTTGGCCACCGAGTCCTCCGGCCCACGCCAGGTCTCCGGGTTGTACGGGCTGATGTACGGGCTCAACTCCGCCATGATCTTGGCGAACACCGGCTGCTCATGGTCCTGCCCCGCAGCCTCGGCCACCGCCGCGTCGGTGCGTTCCAACAGGTGCACGTAGACGTCGTCGATCGAGTACAGCCAGCGCCCGGTGACGCCGAGCTGGACCGGCAGCGACCCGGCGTCGGACTCACCGAAGATGCGCGCGACATCGGGCTCCGCGCCGGGCTTGATCCGTCCGATGATGACGGTGAGGTTCCGGCCGGCCGACTCCGGCGCCGGGTCCTCGTCGGGGACCCAGCTGTAGAACTCCTTGGCGACGGAGTCGGAGGGGTTCTTCCAGTATTTCGGGTATGGCGTCACGTACGGGGCGATGGCCTCGGCGATCTTCTGGAACGCCGGCAGTCCCCGGGTCTGGCCGGAGATCCGCGGGTCCTCCCTGCGTTCGATCACGTGGATGTAGAGGTCGTGGAAGGACAGCAGCCGGCGCCCGATCACGCCGAGGTCCTGCGGGCGGGTCGACTTGTCGTAGTAGCCGAAGACATTACCGACGATGTCGTCACTGCCCGGAACCATGTGGCAGACGATCACGTTTCGGAAGACCATTACCGCTCCTCGGGTGTGTGGACGGGTGCTTGCGTGGACGGTGATCTCTGGCTGCCGATCGGGGGCGGTGCTCCCGCGCCCCCGTCGATCGGGGGCGGCGCCCCTTCGCCCCCGGCGGTGAACTCGACCGGAAGCTCCAGCAGGCCACGGAACGGTGACCCCGCCGGCAGCCGGCGCAGTTGGGAGACCGGCACCCCGAGCCGCAGGTCCGGTAGCCGGCGCAGCAGCGCCTCGATGGCGATCTGTGCCTCCATCCGGGCCAGCGAGACACCGAGGCAGTAGTGGACGCCGTGGCCGAAGCCGATGTGCGGTCCCCGCACCCGGCGCAGGTCCAGCCGGTCCGGGTCGGCGAAGTGGGCCGGGTCGTGGTTCGCCGCGTTGATCACCACGCCGACGATCGACCCGCGCGGGATGCGGACGCCCTGGTACTCGACGTCCTCGGTGGCGATCCGGGGACTGGCGACCGGCAGCGGGCCGTCGAACCTCAGCAGTTCCTCGATCGCCGAGGGCAGCAGTTCCGGCTTGGCGCGCAGCAGGTCGAGCTGGTCGGGATTGGTCAGCAGCGCCACGGTGGCGTTGCCGAGGAAGTCCGCGGTGGTCTGGTGCCCGGCGAACAGCAGCAGGAACGTGGTGGTGACCAGTTCGGGTTCGGACAGCTGTCGGCCGTGTTCGCAGGCGTCGATCAGCGCGCTGATCATGTCGTCGCCGGGGTGCGCGCGTTTGGCCTGGACCAGGTCGGCGAGATAGTGGTGCAGCCGGAGTTGGGCCTCCTGCACGGCCGCCCGGTCCTCCGCGGGACTGCGGCCGGACGACCCGGACGTCCTGATCACCTGGGTCCAGTCGAGGACCCGCTCGTGGTCGGTCTCCGGGATGCCGAGCAGGTGGCTGATCACCATCATCGGCAGCGGGATCGCGAAGTCGTGCATCAGCTCGGCCTGGCCCTGAGGGATGATCTTGTCGAGCAGGTTGTCCACGATCTCCGCCACCCGGGGCCGCAGGGCCTCGACCCGACGCGGCGCGAACGCCTGGGACACGATGCGGCGCAGCCGGGTGTGCTCGGGCGGGTCCGCGTTGAGCATGTTCTTGTTCAATGCCTCGGAGTTCGGCCCGAAGATCCGCAGGTACTCCTGGCCCGGGCCGTAGAGGTCCTTGGACAGCCGGGGGTCGATCAGCGCGGCCTTGGCGTCGTCGAACCGGGTGATCAGGTACGAGTCGAACCGCGGTGAGCTGATCGGGCACACCGGTTTCTCCGCCCGCAGCCGGGCAAAGGCGGGATAGGGATTGGCGGCGAACTCGGGGGTGTAAAGCTCCGACGCGGGTACGGCATCCTCGGTCATCGCGACTCCTCGGGCTCGCTGCGTACGCTGTGCAGAACCTGGTAGGTGTGCCGCTGCGCGGATTCGCGAAGCTCGCGGATCATCTGCAACAGCCGGTCCCGGTGCTCGCTGCGGCCGAAGGCGTCCAGCCGTTCGCGGTCCGCCCAGTCGCTGATGATCAGGTAGCTGCGCGGGTCGTCGGCGTCGCGGACCAGGTCCTGGTTCAGGCAGCCGTCCAGCGCGCGGATCTCCTCCGCCGCCGAGCGCCACTCCGCCTCGAACCGTTCCTCGCAGCCCTCCTTGGTACGCATGGCGAGCACGGTGCGTACCGTCGTCATCGCGCGCCCCCGAAGACCAGTTGCAGGTGCTTGCCGAGCGCGTCGGCGTCGATCGGCTGGCTGCGGAACCCGACGTGCCCGTCCGGGCGGATCAGGTAGAGGCCGCTGCCGTCGACGCCGTAGGTGGCGCGGAAGGCGCCTTCGGCGTCGTGCACCACCGGCGGATCGAGCAGCGCCGGCACCGGGGCGTCCGGGCTGAGCAGCAGGTAGCTGTCGACCTGCCCGGAGGTCTGCCGGCGGACGTCGGCGCACAGCTTCCCCAGGGCGGTCGACGCCGCCGGGTCGGCGAATTTGTCGGCGTAGAGCAGCAGCGTGTGCCGGGTGCCGTGGGTCAGCTCGTGCAGGCGCAGCGGGTGCCCGACGCCCCGCCGGTGCAGGCCGCCGACGTCGGGAGCGCGGTCGCCGGGCCCGGGGCCGGCGCGCAGGGCGTCGGGAGCGGACAGCGACTCGCCGACCAGCGGGCTGTCCGCGTAGCTGAGCAACATGGACATCTCCTGGAGGAACTGCCGCTTGAGGTCGTCGCGGTCCAGCTCGTCGGTGAAGGCCATCCGCACCGCCCGCCCGACGATCTCCTCGCCCTCCGGGCGCCGTTCGGTCTCGTAGCTGTCGAGCAGCCCGGGTGCGGCGATCCCGCGTACCGCCAGGGCCAGTTTCCACGCCAGGTTCCAGGCGTCCTGGATGCCGGTGTTCATGCCCTGGCCGCCCGCGGGCGGGTGCAGGTGGGCCGCGTCGCCGGCCACGAACACCCGGCCGTCGCCGTACCGGTCCACGATCCCGTGGCTGATCCGGAACACCGACGACCAGCGCAGGTTCGACGCGCGGGTGCTTGGCGGGGCCAGCCGGTCCAGCGCTACCTGGAGGTCGGCGAGGGTGGGTTCGGCGAGTTCCTCGCTGAATCCCGGCGGGGCGTCCTGCCCGCCGGTCTGCGCGAAGAACCGGGGCGGCGCGAGGGTGGCGATCCGGTACCGGGACTCGCCGCGCAGCGGCACGCAGACCAGCATCCCGTCCATCTGGCCGTCGGTCTCGTGCATGAACCGGAGCAGGTGGCCCTCCGGCATGTCCCAGTCCACGTCCACGTCGCAGAGCATGAACAGCTGCGGGAACCGGCCCAGCCCGCCGGAGAACGTCAACCCGAGCAGCTCGCGGACCTTGCTGTGCGCGCCGTCGCAGCCGACGAGGTACTTCGCGCGTACCGTCTCCTCGCCGGTGGCGGTCGCGAGCGTGGCCAGCACGCCGTCGTCGTCCTGGGTGAACGCGACCAGCTCGGCACCGCGCTGCGGGCGGACGCCGAGGGTGGCCAGCCGTTCGGTGAGGATGCGCTCGGTCTCGTACTGGGGCAGGCCGAGGTGCGCGTAGGGCAGCTCGGGCAGCTCCCAGCTCATCTGGTGGGTCTGCACCCCGTTGACGAACACCATGTTGCCGGTCAACCAGATCCCGGCGTCCATCGCGTCGCGCACGATGCCCTGGCTCTCCCAGATCTCCATCGTGCGACAGTGCACGCCGATCGCCTTGTCGGCCTGCCCCGGCGGGGTCGCCCGCTTCTCGACCACCCGGCACTCGATGCCGCGCCTAGCCAGCTCGACGGCGGCGGTCAGCCCGGTGGGCCCCGCTCCGACGATGAGTACGTCCGTTGTCGTGTGCACGTCGATCTCCTTGCCCGTACTCGGTTCTCGCCTGGTGTCGGAATGAGCCGCGCTGTGGAACAGGCGGCGCCGGAAGTCGAGGAGGAACGGCGCGATCGGCCCGGCCTCCTCCTGTGCGTGTGCGGGGTTGCCGATCCAGCGGAAGAACTCCGCTTCGCTGCGCCATTCGGCGAAGATGTGGTGGACGTCCGAGTCGGGCTCGCGCAGCAGGTCCTCGCGCAGGTAGCCGGGCACTCCCGCCATCCGTGCCTTCACCTCGGCGTAGCCGCGGGTGAACTCGGCGAGCCGGGCGGCCGGCACGGTGACCTCGACGTCCACGAAGATGCTCCGCCCCGGCCCGCCGGGGTCGCGCATCACCTGGTAGCTGTCGGCCGAGGGCGGCTCCCGCAGCGGGCGGACGGCGGCGGAGAAGCGCGCGGCGACGGGGCCGTTCTCGTAGCCGCGCAGCGCGGACTCGTCGGTCCACTCGGTGACGACGACGAACGAGCGCGGATCGTCGGGGTCGAGGAGCAGGGCCTGCAGGAGGTTGCCGGGCAGTTCTCCGACCTGCCCGGCGACCGCTCGCCACGCGGCTGCCACGGCGTCCTCGCAGCCCGGCCGCGCGCGTATGCGGCACATGGTTCTGATCATGGAAGCTCCTTCGACGGCCTGCGCGCGATGGTGCGGCGGTGGCACCTTCTTCGACGGCGCACGTCGGCCGTTGCCGGGCGGGAGTCGCGAGCGGTGAGCGTTCTGCGGATCATCACGGATTCCTTCCTGGGCCCCGCGGAGGTGGTTCCTCGACCGGTCCGCCGGCCTCACGGTCGGGACGACGGCCGGCGTCCGTCCTTTCTCGACCGGTCGCCCGGACCGAACGGCGGCACTCCCGGCTGGGCCGGGTGGCAGGTCCCGGCCAGCGGCGCCCGGACCGCGACGCCGTCGTCCTGCGACCTTGCCGGACCTCGCGTCACCCCGCCGTCACCGTTGACCGTCGCCGGGTCCGGCCGCGTTGACGGCGCGGGGACGGGCCCGCGGAGCAGTGGCGCCCACGCCGGCGGGTGGCCCGCCGTGGGCGCGGGGAGGCGGTTCGCCGGGCCGGGGTTGGCGCGCACGCTGGCGCGGTCGCCGGCCGGGCCGGGGACGAGTCGCGGGACACCGCGCGCCGGCTGGGCGGGGGCCTGCCTCGGCCGGTCGTGCGACGCGAGCACCTCGCTGATCAGCGCGCGCATCGCCGCGGACGGTTCCAGCTGCAACTCGCGGCGCAGCAGGTCGCGGTAGACGAAGTAGGCGTGCAGCGCCTCGTACGCGTTGCCCTCCGCCAGGTGCGTCTGGACCACCAGCCGGTGCGGGGTCTCCCGCAACGGTTCGGCCGCCATCGCCTCGAGCGCGGCCTGCAACGCCTCCCCGTGCTCGCCGGCGCGCAGGTGGGCCCGGGCCATCTCGTCGAGCAGGTGCAGCCGCAACTGTCTGAGCCGTTCCCGCTCCAGCAGGACCCAGTCGTCGTACCAGCCGGGCAGCAGGTCGTGGCGCCCGGCGGCGAGGACCGCCGCCGCCGGCCGGGGATCGCCGCCCTGGCTCACCCGGGCGTCGGCCCGGGCCAGCTCGTCGACGTCCACGTCGACCGTCGGGTGCAGCCGGACCGTGTCGCCGTCGGTGATCACCGGGCAGGACGGGTCCCGGCGCAGCCGCCACAGCGCGGTCCGCAACGAGGACAGGGCGCGCTCCTCCGGCACCTCCGGCCAGAGCGGGCCGGCCAGTTGGGCGCGGGTCGCGCCCGGGCGCAGGCCGATCAGCGCGATGGTGCGTTGCAGGCCGCGCGGCACCACCATCGGCCGCCTGCCGTGCAGCAGCCGGAAGCCGCCGAGCAGCAGGAGGCGGACCGTCGGCTCGGCGTCGGACACCGGCTGTGGTGTGCTGCCCCCTGCCGCGGACAACCGGGTGTTCTTGTCACAGTTCACGATCGACTCCCTGCACCGGGGGACCATGGGCGACGAAGGCTGTGTCGGAGCCGACCGACCGCCGGCTGGACCGGTGAAGGGGGCCTCGGGTGGCCCGTGGATCGCTCGCCTCAGCTGAAAGTCTGCGCATTCGGCGTCACCCCAGCGTCACCGCGCGCCAGAATCTGTGCGTTTCCTGTGACAGCCCGGTGACACCTACGCAGGCACGCCGGCGGCCCGGCTGGTCGTCAGCCGGGCCGCGCGGGGTCGTACGGTCAGCCGCCGGGACCGGCGGCGTACGGTCAGCCGCCGAGACTGGCGGCGGCCGAGGCGATGGACGACGAGAAGTAGCTCACCTGGGTGTAGACGCCGGGGTAGTTGGGCCGGGCGCAGCCGTTGCCCCAGCTGACGATGCCGACCTGGATCCAGGCGTTGGTGGCGTCGCGGCGGAACATCGGGCCGCCCGAGTCGCCCTGGCAGGTGTCCGTGCCGCCGCTGGCGTACCCGGCGCAGATCTCCTCGGCGACGATGACCTGGCCGCCGTAGTTGGCGTCGCAGGTGGAGTCGCTCACGAACGGCACGGTCGCCTTGAGCAGGTACCGCTGCTGGGAGCCGCCCTCTCGGGCCGCGCCCCAGCCGGCGACGGTGAACGTGCCGTTGTCGTAGGCGGTCGTCCTGGCGATCGGCAGGGTGCTCAGCCCGGTGACCGGGGTGGCCAACCGGATCAGTGCCCAGTCCTTGCCGTTGCCGTTGTAGCCGGGCGCGCGGTAGACGTAGTTCGACCGGACGGTGATCCGGCTGGACGACCGCAGGTCGACCACGCCCAACGTCGCGGTGATGCTGGTGTTGGTGCCCGTGCCGCCCACGCAGTGCGCGGCCGTGAGCACCAGTCGCGGGCTGTACAGGGCCCCGCCGCAGCCCATCGAGAGCCGCACCATGAACGGGAACTCCCCCTGGGCGGCACGGGTGCCGCCGACGACGTACGGGGTCGGCGTGGGCTCGGCCGCGGCGGCGGGCGCGGCGAGGGTGAGGCTGCCCGCGGTCACCGCGGCCAACGCGGCGGCCAGCAGGCCGGTGAGGGTGCGCCAACGAAGCATGTGGTCCTCCGCATTCCGACCGGCACGCCTCGTGAGGAGCGCACCTGATTCAGGGATGCGGCCATCATATTGATGTGAGTCGATCGGCCTACCCTATCCGCTGGGTCATACCCCCGGCGATATGGACGCCACGGCTCAGCGGAGTCAGCCCTGGCCGGGCTCGCCCGTCTGCTCCCACATCGACTTCATCTCGTCGAACGCCTGCTCCATGATCCGCACCATGGCGTCCCGGGCCCGTTCGCCGTCGCGTCGCTGGATCGCCTGGGCGACGTCGGCGTGCAGTTGCAGCGCCTGCTCGTCCGGGTAGTGCGGCATCAGGTGGTAGTGGTGCCGGCCGGTGAGCACCTCGGCGACCAGTTCCTGGAGCTTCACGAACATCTCGTTGCCGGAGGCGACCAGCACCCGCCGGTGGAACTCGATGTCCAGGCTGAGGAAGCGCCCCTCGTCGCCGGCCTTCCCGGCGGCCCACATCTTGGCGGCGAGCCCGACCAGGTCGCTCGCCTCGTCGTGGTCGACGCGGCCGGCGGCCAGCCACGCGGCGTGTGGCTCGACGGCGGTCCGCAGTTCGGTGATCGAGCGCATCTGCGCCATGCGGCCGGCCGAGGCGAGCCGCCAGCGGATCACCTGCGGATCGAAGACGTTCCACGCCTCGGCCGGTCGGATCATGACCCCGACCCGGCGCCGGGTCTCGACGAATCCCATGGACGCGAGCACCCGCAGGACCTCGCGGATCACCGAGCGGGACACGGCGTACCGCTCGACGAGGTCGTCGATGTTGAGGACGGATCCGGCGGCCACCTCGCCGCCGCAGATGGCGGTGCCGAGGTGGTCGAGAACCCGGGCGTGCAGCCCGGCGTCGGCAGGGGCGTGCTGGACGGGTGCGACCCCTGGGGAGGACTGATCCACGGTTCGGAGCATATCAGTTGGAGATCACCTCTTGAATAAGTCAGCTTTTTCGGCCTAGCATCCGGTCGTTAAGCGGACGTTACAACGATGTGGCGCTCCTCCCCCCGGGCGGCGGCCACGACAGAAGGAGAGATGGACGTGCGGCGTCGATCGATAATCGGAACTTCTCTGGCCGTGGTTGCCGCCATGGGCCTCAGCGCGTGCGGCGGTGGCGGTGAGGACAGCGGCGCCTCCAAGACCGTCCGCGTGACGCTGGCCAACCACGTGTGGACGGAGAACATCAAGAAGGCCCTGCCCGAGTTCGAGAAGCAGACCGGGCTCAAGGTCGAGCTCACCCAGCTCGGCGAGGACCAGCTCTCCGACCAGTACAACGTCAAGCTGAACGCGGGCTCCAGCGACATCGACGTGATGATGTACCGCCCCCTGCAGGAGGGGAAGCTGTTCGCCAAGAACAAGTACCTCGCCGACCTGTCCGACGAGGTCAAGTCCAACAAGGACTGGGACTTCAGCGACTTCCAGGCCGGCCCGGTGCAGGCCACCTCGTACGAGGGCAAGGCGGTCGGCGTTCCGATCATCACCGAGCAGGAGGTCCTGTACTACCGCAAGGACCTGCTGGCCAAGGCCGGGCTGACCGCCCCGCCGAAGACGCTCGACGAGCTCAAGGCGGCGGCCACGAAGATCAAGGCGGCCGATCCGAGCGTCGCCGGCTTCGTCGCCCGTACCGGCAAGTCGCCGGCGGTCACCCAGTTCTCCAGCTTCCTCTACAGCTTCGGCGGTGACTTCGTCGACAGCAGCGGCAAGGCCACCGTCAACACCGAGCAGGCCAAGCAGGCGTACGCGTACTACGGCGGGCTCATCAAGGACCAGGGCCCGGCGAACGTCAGCACCGACATGAGCTGGCCGGAGGCGATGGCCATCTTCACCCAGGGCAAGGCCGCCTTCTACACCGAGGCCAACTCGCTCTACAAGAACGCCACCGACCCGACCAAGTCGAAGGTCGCCGACACCGTCGGCTTCGCGCCGTTCCCGGCCGGCCCGGCCGGTTCGAAGCCCTACAACATCCCCTCCTGGGCGCTGGGCGTCAACGAAAGCTCGAAGAACCAGAGCAACGCCTGGAAGTTCGTCGAGTGGGCGACCGGCAAGGAGCAGACGCTCGCGCAGCAGAAGGCCGGCGTGCCGAGCGCGCGTACCTCGGTCTGGGCCAACCCGGAGGGCACCGCGTCCTACCCGAAGGACCTCGTCGAGGCCATCGCGGCCAGCACCAAGGACGGCATCGGTCACGACCGCCCGCTGGTCAACAAGGTCGCCCAGGCCCGGGAGATCGTCGGCCAGCCGATCGTCGACGCCATCGCCGGCAAGGACGCGGCGGCCGCGGCCGAGACCGCCAACACGGCGTTCCAGAAGTTCCTGGACGACGAGGCCAAGTAAGCCGAGCGGGGGGTGGCGGCGCCGTCAGGCTCCGCCACCCCCACCCCCACTCCCCCGTCCGGCCCGCCCACCCCGGAGATCTCATGGCAACAGTCACCACCCGCACCAGACCCCACGACGCCTCCGTCACACCCGACACGCCCGGCTGGGCCCGCTGGGCCAACGAGCATCGCAAGTGGCTCTTCGCGGCGCCCGCCATGGTGTTCGTCGCCGCGCTGATCGTCTTCCCGCTGGCCTGGACCGGCTATCTGAGCCTGACCGACGCCGAGGGTTCGGTGCGGGCCGAGTCGGAGTTCGTGGGCTTCCAGAACTACGTCGAGGTGCTCTCGGACACCGACCGGTTCTGGCCCGCCGTCGGGCGGACCGCCGCGTTCACCGTCGTCGCGCTGCTGTTCGAGGTCGTCCTCGGCATGGCCGTCGCGCTGCTGCTGTGGCGTCCGTTCCGGGGTCAGAAGTGGGTCCGGGTCGCCATCCTGATGCCGCTGGTCGCCACCCCGGTCGCGGTCGGCATGATGTGGCGGCTCATCTTCGACCCGAACATCGGTATGGCCAACCAGCTGCTCGGCTGGTTCGGCATCGGACCCCAGCCGTGGCTCGCCGGCCAGCACTCGGCGCTGCCCACGACGATCTTCATCGACGTGTGGCAGTGGACGCCGATGGTCGTGCTGATCCTGCTCGCGGGCCTGACCTCGCTCTCCGACGAGCCCCAGGAGGCGGCGCGGATCGACGGCGCCAGCAGCTGGCAGCGGTTCCGGCACGTCACCCTGCCGCTGGTGATGCCCACCGTGATCGTCGCGATCCTGCTGCGCGGCATCGACGCGCTGAAGACCTTCGACATCCTCTACGCCACCAAGGGCCGCGGCGGCGGCTCGTTCCACGAGGTCGAGACGCTCAACGTGTACGCCTACGGCCTGAGCTTCGACTACAACGAGTACGGCATCTCATCGACGGTCCTCATCATCTTCTTCCTGATCATCATCGGGTCGATGTGGGCCCTGACGTCCCGCAGGAAGGAGGCGCAGCGATGAAGGCCCGCTCCGCCTACCGGATCTTCCGCTTCGTGGCGCTCGCCGTCGTGGTGATCGCGCTGCTCGCACCGCTGTTCTGGATGATCGCCGCGTCGTTCAAGACCAACGTCGACATCTACGACACGGGCAAGGCGGTCGTCTTCTCGCCCACCGTGGACAACTACGCCAACGTCCTGAAGCAGGCGAACTACGTCCAGTTCATCGGCAACAGCCTCTGGGTGGCCTTCGCGGCCACCGCGCTCTCCCTGCTGCTCGGCGTGCCGGCGGCCTACTCGATGAGCCGCTTCAACATGCGCAAGTCGGCGCTGGTGGTGCTCATGGCGCGGGTCATCCCCGGTGTCTCGCTCCTGGTGCCCTGGTACTACGTCTTCTCCAACCTGCAGATGGTCGGCGGGTTCGGCGTGCTCGTCCTCAGCCACATGTTCGTGTCGCTGCCGCTGGTGGTCTACATCATGATGGGCTACTTCGACGGCCTCCCCCTCGAACTCGAGGAGGCGGCGCTCGTGGACGGGCTGACCCACATCGGCGCGTTCCGCCGGATCACGCTGCCGCTCTCGGTGCCCGGCGTGGCCACCGCCGGCATCCTGTCCTTCATCTTCTCCTGGAACAACTTCATGTTCGCCCTGGTGCTCTCCGGCGCCGACACCAAGACCCTGCCCGTCGCGATCTTCGACTTCGTCGGCTACGCCAGCATCGACTGGGGCGGCCTGATGGCGGCGGCCACCGTCGTCACCCTGCCGATCATGCTGATCGCCCTGTTCGTGCAGAAGTACGTCGTCTCCGGGCTCACCGCCGGCGCGACGAAGGGCTGAGGACACCATGACGACAATCGCCCGCATCGAGACGTTCCTCGTCGCCCCCCGCTGGCTCTTCGTCCGCGTCGAGACCGAATCCGGGATCGTCGGCTGGGGCGAGGCGACCTGCGAGGGGCGCTCCGAAACCGTCCGGACCGCCGTCGAGCAGCTCGGCGAACTCCTGATCGGCCGGGACGCGCTGCGGATCGAGGACCACTGGCAGGTCATGACCAAGGGCTCGTTCTACCGGGGCGGCCCGATCCTGGCCAGCGCCGTGGCCGGCCTCGACCAGGCGCTCTGGGACATCGCGGGCAAGCGGTACGGGGCACCGGTGCACCAACTGCTCGGTGGGCCCGTCCGCGATCGGATCCGGGTCTACGGCTGGGTCGGCGGCGACGAGCCGAACGAGGTCCGCGACCACATCGCCGCGCAGGTGGCGGCGGGCCTGACCGCCGTCAAGATGAACGCCTCCGGGCGGATGAGCCCGATCGCGTCGGTCGCCGAACTGGACGCGGTGGTCCAGCGGGTGGCCGCCGCCCGCGAGGTGCTCGGCGACGAGCGTGACGTCGCCGTCGACTTCCACGGCCGGTTCACCCTCGCCAACGCCCGCCGCCTCGCACCGCTGCTGGAGCCGTACCGGCCGCTGTTCCTCGAGGAGCCGGTCGTGCCGGAGAACTCCCACCTCATCGGCGACTTCGTCCGGTCCACCACCACCCCGGTGTCGACCGGCGAGCGGCTCTACAGCCGGCAGGAGTTCCTGCCCGTCCTCCAGGCCGGCATCGCGGTCGCCCAGCCGGACCTCTCGCACGCCGGCGGCATCACCGAGGTACGCAAGATCGCCGCGCTCGCCGAGGTCTACGACGTGCAGCTCGCCCCGCACTGCCCGCTCGGGCCGATCGCCCTGGCGGCCTGCCTGCAGGTCGGCTTCGCCACGCCCAACTACCTGATCCAGGAACAGAGCATCGGCATCCACTACAACCTCGGCGCCGAGGTGCTCGACTACTGCCTGGACAGGACGCCGCTGACCTTCGTCGACGGGCACGTCGAGCGGCTCACCGCGCCGGGGCTGGGCATCGAGATCGACGAGCAGGCGGTACGCGCGGCCGACAAGCGCGGCCACGCCTGGCGCAGCCCGATGTGGCGGCACCGCGACGGCTCCTACGCGGAATGGTGACCATGACCCTCGACCTGACCACCGAACTCGCCGCGGCCCGCATCCTGGCGGTCATCCGCGGCACCGACACCGCCGCCGCGGTCGCCACCGGCATCGCCCTGCTGGCAGAGGGCGTCCGCGTCCTCGAGGTGGCCCTCACGACGCCCGGCGCACTGCACGCCATCGAGGCCATCCGATCGGCCGCGCCCGCCGGAGCGCTGGTCGGCGCGGGAACGGTGCTGACCGTCGGCGACGTCGCCGACGTGCTCGCCGCCGGCGCGCAGTTCGTCGTCACCCCGGCCGTCGTCGAGTCTATCCCCGAGGCGGTGCGCCGCGGACTCCCGGTCGCCGCCGGGGCGCTCACCGCGACCGAGGCGTACACGGCCGTGCGGATGGGGGCGTCCGCCGTGAAGCTCTTCCCGGCGGCCCTCGGCGGCCCGGCGTACCTGAAGGCGCTGCGCGACCCGTTCCCGGACATTCCCTTCGTCGCGGTCGGCGGGGTGGGCCTGGCCGAGCTGCCCGCCTATCTGAGCGCCGGGGCGATCGCCGTCGGCGTCGGCGGCCCGCTGGTCGGGGACGCCGCCTCCGGCGGTGACCTCGACGGGCTGCGCCACCGGGCGCGGGCCTACCTGGCGGCGGCTGCCCGCCCGCCGGCCTCATGACCGCGGTCGACCTGCTCACCTTCGGCGAGGCGCTGGTGTCGCTGCGGGCGCCCGGCCCGCTGGCGGCCGGGGACGCGCTGACCATGCACCTGGCCGGGGCGGAGTCCAACGTCGCGATCGGTCTGGCCCGGCTCGGGCACCGGGTCGCCTGGGTGGGCCGGGTCAGCGACGACGAGCTGGGCGAGTACCTGCTGCGGCAGTTGCGCGCCGAGGGCGTCGGCGTGGACGACGTGACCAGGGATGCCGACCGGCCCGCCGGTCTGCTGTTCCTGGAACGGCGTACCGCCGACCTGACCCGGGTGCGGTACCACCGGGCGGGCTCGGCCGGATCGGCCCTGCGCGTGGCGGACCTGCGCAAGCCGATCGCCGACGGCGCCCGGGTGCTGCACCTGACCGGGATCACCCCGGCCCTGTCCGACAGCGCCCGCGAGGCCACCCGGTGGGCGGCCGAGACCGGCTCCCGGTCCGGAATGCTCGTCAGCCTCGACGTCAACCACCGGAGCCGGCTCTGGACGCGGGAAGCGGCCCGCGCCGCGCTGGCCCCGCTGGCCGCCCACGCGTCGGTCGTCATCGCCTCCACCGACGAGCTGGACCTCGTCGGCGAACCGGGGTGGGACGAGTCCACGGTGGTGGCGGGCCTACTGGCGCGCGGAGTGCAGACCGTACTGGTCAAGCTGGGCGCCGACGGCGCCCGGGCGTACACCCGCGACGGCGTGCGGCAGGTCGCGGCGGTGCGCGTGACCGCGGTGGACACCGTCGGCGCGGGCGACGCGTTCACCGCCGGCTACCTCTCCGGGCACCTCGACGGACTCGACCTGGCCGGCCGCCTGCGCCGCGCGGTGACCCTCGGCGCCTTCGCGGTCGCCGGTCACGGCGACTGGGAGGGGCTGCCCCGCCGCGACGAACTGTCCCTTCTCGACGGCCACGAAACCGGAAACACCCTTCGCTGAGCACCACCTGAGAAAGGCACCCCGTGAAGATTGTCGCAGCGGACGTCATCGTCACCAGCCCCGACCGCAACTTCGTCACCCTGAAGATCACCACAGCCGACGGGCTCACCGGCCTGGGCGACGCCACCCTCAACGGGCGGGAACTGGCGGTCGCCTCGTACCTGGCCGACCACGTCGTCCCGCTGCTGATCGGGCGGGACCCGCACCGCATCGAGGACACCTGGCAGTTCCTGTACCGCTCGGCGTACTGGCGGCGCGGACCGGTGACCATGGCGGCGATCGCGGCCGTCGACGTCGCGCTCTGGGACATCAAGGCGAAGGCCGCCGGAATGCCCCTCTACCAGTTGCTCGGCGGCGCGTCGCGGACCGGCGTCATGGCGTACGGGCACGCCTCCGGGCGGGACCTCCCCGAGCTGTTCGACTCGATCCGCAACCACCTCGAGCTCGGCTACCGGTCGATCCGGGTGCAGACCTCCGTGCCGGGGATCAACGCCGTCTACGGGGTCGCCGCGCAGCCCGGCCCCGACGGCAAGCGCTACGACTACGAACCGGCGCAGCGCACCCCGCTGCCGGCCGAGGAGGACTGGGACACCCGGTCCTACCTGCGCCACCTCCCCGGCGTCTTCGAGGCGGTACGCAACGAGTTCGGCCCCGAACTGCCGCTGCTGCACGACGGCCATCACCGGATGACCCCGATCCAGGCCGCCCGGCTCGGCAAGGACCTCGAACCGTACGACCTGTTCTGGCTGGAGGACTGCACCCCGGCGGAGAACCAGGAGGCGCTGCGGCTGGTCCGCCAGCACACCGTCACGCCGCTGGCCATCGGCGAGGTCTTCAACACGGTCTGGGACTACCAGACGCTCATCCGGGAACAGCTCATCGACTACGTACGGTCCGCCGTCACCCACACCGGGGGCATCACGGCCATGCGCAAGCTCCTCGACTTCGCCGCGCAGTACCAGATCAAGTCCGGTATCCACGGTCCGACGGACATCTCACCGGTCGGCATGGCGGCCGCGCTCCACCTCGACCTCGCCATCCACAACTTCGGCATCCAGGAGTACATGCAGCACGGACCGCTGACCAACGAGGTGTTCCGGCAGTCGTTCACCTTCGCCGACGGCTACCTCCACCCCGGGGAACAGCCGGGTCTCGGCGTGGAACTCGACGAGCAGGCCGCCGCACGGTTCCCGTACACGGCGGCGTACCTGCCGTTCAACCGGCTCAAGGACGGCACCGTCCATGACTGGTGACGGGCGTCGCGCCCACGGTGACCCGCGGCCGACCCGGCACGTCGTCGTGATGGGCGTGTCCGGTGCCGGCAAGACGACCGTGGCCAGGGGAATCAGCGAGCTGACCGGGCTGACGTTCGCCGAGGCGGACGAGTTCCACTCCGAGGCCAACGTGGCGCGGATGCGCTCGGGCGTACCGCTGGACGATGCGGCCCGCTGGCCCTGGCTGCGCGACCTCGCCGCGTGGATGGCCGCCCGCCACGCCGAAGGCGTGTCGACGGTGCTGGCCTGCTCCGCGCTGAAGCGGTCCTACCGGGATCTGCTGCGGCAGGGGCCGCCGGACCTGGACTTCGTCCACCTGGACGGGCCGGCGCAGGTGATCCGGGACCGGATGTCCCGGCGTGCCGGGCACTACATGCCGGCGAGCCTGCTGGATTCCCAGACGGCGATCCTGGAGCCGCTGCGCCCGGACGAGTCCGGCGTGGTCCTCGACGTCTCGCTGCCTCCGGACGAGCTCGTCACGGCGGCGGTCGCCCGGCTCGGCCTCGCGAGCACCGGAGCACCTGTCCCGTAGCTCGGGTAGGTCGGTCCGGATACCCCACCAGATCAGGGCCGTTACCCGCATCCGCGCGGGTAACGGCCCTGATCGCGAAGTGCGCCGGGAACGGCTACCCGGACGCGCCCACCGCGGCGGGCAGGACGAGGACGTCGTCCAGGTTCGCGTACATCACCCGGTGGCCGAACTGGATCTGCACGTACCTGTTCGCGCCGCGGACCACCGTCCGGTCGCCCGGCGCCGAGCCGTCGAAGGAGACGGCGCGGTAGTACTCGCCCGGCAGGACCCCGCCGAGGGCGTACCGCTGGCCCGCCGCTAAGGTGTACTGCAACGGCGAGATCGGCTGGTACGGGATGGTGGCCGGGTAGGCCGCCCGCTCGGGGTAGGCCCGCCCGTACACCGGGATGGTGGCCCGGCCCGGTCGGGGCGTCACCACGAAGCCCGCCGCCCACTTCGCCGTGGGCGCCGACGGCGGGTTGAGGAACCACGCCTTCTGGCCGAGGTACCAGATGGCGGTCCAGTCGCCCTGGACGCCGGCGAGGGCGTAGGTCTGGCCGGCCGAGGCGCGGGCGCCGTGGTCGGAGATGTACATCGTGTCCGGCGTGCCGTTCGGTCGCAGTCCTCGGTCGTTGACCAGCGGCGCGTCGAGGCTGGGCGCGGTGCGCAGGATGACCGAGGAGGACCCGCGCAGCGGGCACGGCACGGCCGGCGGCACCGGCGTCGGCACGCCCGGCGGCTGCCGGTTGCAGCCGAGGAAGGCCGGCTGGTTGGTGGCGTAGTCCGGGTCGATGGTGACCAGGCCGGTGTGCGGGGTGCCGGTGGCCTGGAACGGCGCCTTCATCAGCTCGAAGTAGTGCGACCAGTCCCAGTAGGGGCCCGGATCCCAGTGCATCCCGGCCACGGTCCCGGCGGTGGTGCCGGGGACGTTGTCGTGGCCCAGGATGTGCTGGCGGTCCAGCGGGATGCCGAACCGCAGCGCCAGGTGCCGCACCAGCTTGGCCGAGGTCCGGTACATCGCCTCGGTGTACCAGGTGCCGTGGCCGGCGAAGCCCTCGTGCTCGACGCCGATGGACTTGGCGTTGACGTACCAGTTACCCGCGTGCCAGCCGACGTTCTCGGCCTTGATGTGCTGGGCGACGTAGCCGTCCACCGAACGCAGCGTGTAGTGCCAGCCCAGGTAGGTCTTCGTCTGGACCAGCTTCACGCTCGGGCCGAAGTAGCCCTCGGTGTCGTGGATGACGATGTACTCGATCTTCTGCTGGGCCGGCCGGTCACCGAGGTCGTGGTTGCCGTAGTCGCCCGGGTTCGGGCCGTACTTCTCGTAGGGGGCGGGGAGCCACTCGCAGGCGAGGCGGACCGGGCACTCCAGGCCGTCCGGCCGCTCGGCGCGGCGCAGCCCGAGCCGGTGCAGCCCGGACTCGTCCGGCGTCACCGCCCGGGCGGCGAGGGTCACCCGGTGGCCGTCGTCGGTCGTCCGGCTGGCGCCGAGGCCGAGCTGGTCGTACACCTCGTCGGCGAAGGCCGCCGCCGCGTCCGCGGTGTCCGCGCCGGAGTACCGGGCCACCGCGCCGTACCAGGCCGCCGGGTCGCTGCCGGCACCGTCGGGCCCGCCGAGCTCCTGCTGGTACGACGCCAGCAGCGCCGCGCCACCACGGATGTTGGCGGCGGCGTCGGTGCGCAGCACCTCCTCGGGTACGCCGGTGAGGGCGGCCGCCGCGTCGAGCGTCTGCAGGGACGCCTGCGGCAGGGTGTCGCCGCTGGGCGCGGCCCCCAGCGCCGGGTCGACGGCCAGCGGGCGGGACTCGTCGCCCCGGGGGTCCTCGTCCTCGTCGACGTGACCGCTGGCGGGCGTCGACGCGACCTGCGCGGCGTCGGTCAGGTGCATCGGCCCGTAGCCGCCGCTGGTGCTCGGCTGCCCGGCGTGGGTGTCCCAACGGGACTCCAGGTAGGACACGGCGAGCAGCACGCTCTCCGGCACGCCGTACTCGGCGGCCGCGGCGGCGTACTGCTGCTGCCGGTCGTCGGCTGCGGAGGTCCCCGCGGGGAGCGGATCGGCGGCGACCGGCCCGGTGGTGAGCAGGGCGGTGGCTGCGGCGACGGCGGCAGCCAGCAGGACACGTCTGCGTGGCACGGCGATGGGGCGCATCGAACCTCCAGGTGGGGCGGGGGCCACTGCACGCTCACCCTCGCCCCGGGAAACGGCCGCTGTCAATAGCCTTCCTGTTAATCACGATGCATGAAAGAAACCTTCACCGGGTTGGGCCCGGCGCGGGGTCGGTCGTCGCGTCAGGATCAGCGGCGGTTGTACCGGTACATGGTCAGGGTGCCGAACACCACGACGAACCCGGCGCTCCACAGCAGCGTCCACATCATGCTCGACGCGTCGGAGGACCCCGACATCGCCGCACGCACCGAGGCCACCAGCTGCGTGACCGGGTTGACCTTGACGAACGCCTGAAGCCAGCCGGGCATCGTGGCCGGCTCGACGAAGACGTTGCTCAGGAACGTCAGCGGGAACAGCACCATCATGCTGACTCCCATCACGGACTTCTCGCTGCGCAGGATCAGGCCGAAGAACGTCCACACCCAGGAGAACGCGAACGAGAAGACCACCAGCAGGCCGATCCCGGCCAGCACCCCGAGCAACCCGCCGCCGGGCCGGAACCCCAGCGCCAGCCCCACACCGAGGATGACCAGGGCCGCCAGGACGTAGCGCAGCACGTCGCCGAAGATCATGCCGACCAGCGCGGCCGGCCGCCAGACGGGCAGCGTACGGAAGCGGTCGAAGACGCCCTTCTCGATGTCGGTGTTGAGGCCGACGCCGGTGTACATGGTGATCATCACGACGCTGGTCACCATGATCCCGGGCAGGAAGAACTGCAGGTAGTCCCGCGGGCTGTCGGCGAGGGCGCCGCCGAACAGGTAGGTGAACATCAGCACCATGATGATCGGGAACGCCGTCACGTCGAACAGCTGCTCCGGCACGTGCTTGATCTTCAACATGGCGCGCCAGCCGAACGTGAGCGACGCCGACAGCGCCGTCGGCCGGGGCGGTCGCGCGCCCGGCGCGAGCACGGTGCCCAGCGCGTCGGCGGACGGTACGTAGACGGCCGGGGCGGGCCCGGTCGTGGTGGCGGTCTCGCTCATCGGGCTGCCTCCAGCTCGTTGTTCTGCTCGTCCACGGTGGCGGCGGAATGGTCGGTCAGGGCCAGGAAGACCTCGTCCAGGCTCGGCTGGCCGACGGAGAAGTCGTCCACGACGATGCCGGCGCTGGCCAGGTCACCGAGCGCGCGGGCCGCGTGCCGGCTCGCGTCGAGGTCACTGCCACCCTCACCGACCCGGGCCGTCAACGCGACCGGGTCGGCGTCGAGCTGCACCGGCACGCCCAGCGCCGCCTGCAGCACCTTCTCGGCCTCGGGCCGCTGCCCCGGGTCGCGCAGCCGCAGGTGGACGGTGCCGGAGCCGACCGACGACTTCAGCTCACCCGGGGTGCCCTCCGCGATCACCCGGCCGTGGTCGATCACCGCGATCCGGCCGGCGAGATGGTCCGCCTCGTCCAGGTACTGGGTGGTCAGCAGCACCGTCGTGCCGTGCGCCACGACGGCCCGGATGATCTCCCAGACCTGGTTGCGGCTGCGCGGGTCCAGCCCGGTCGTCGGCTCGTCCAGGAACAGCAGGTCGGGAGTGTTCAGGATGCTCGCCGCGATGTCGATGCGCCGCCGCATGCCGCCCGAGTACTTCTTCACCTGGCGGTCGCCCGCCTCGGTCAGGCCGAACGCGGCGAGCAGGCTCTCGGCACGTTCGCGGGCCGCCGGCTTCTTCAGGCCCAGCAGGCGACCGAGCAGCACGAGGTTCTCCGTGCCGGTCAGATCCTCGTCCACCGAGGCGTACTGCCCGGTCAGGCTGACCCGGGAGCGGACCGCGTCGGCGTCGGCGACCACGTCGTGACCGAAGACCCTCGCCGTGCCGCCATCGGGGCGCAGCAGCGTCGCCAGCACCCGTACCGCCGTGGTCTTGCCGGCACCGTTCGGGCCGAGCAGGCCGTAGACCGTACCGGCGGGGACCTGGAGGTCGATGCCGTTGAGCGCCCGGGTCTCCCCGAACGCTTTGGTCAGGCCCTCGGCCTCGACGGCCGGGCCGGTGGTGCGTCTACTCATGATCTCAACCCTCTCTCACCCATTCCGGACAGCGCCTCCTGTCGCACCGCGCGGAGCTGACCAGCGGGGCCGCACGCCGGGACGCGGTGCGGCACCGTCACCGTGCTGAAGACCCGCGGAACCGGCCGACCGCGTGCAGGCCGATTGAACGGCAGCCGTACGACACGAAAATCGACCGGCGTGGCCGGCCACTCCGTCATACGCCTGGTGGATCGCCTTTTCAACGAGGCCGGGAGAGTGTGGTGGTACTCGGGGAATCAGCCGGAAACCGTCGGGGCCACATCCCCGGGTGGTGTGGCGAGGGTGCGCACCCACTCGGCGAGGGCGCGCTGGCCGGTGACGTGGTCGAGCCCGACGATGGCGGCGCCGCGCAGCGAACCCTCGTCCCCGTGTGCGGCGTCCATGACGGACGGTGGGCGGGCGCGGTGCAGGGTCATCAGACCGTCGGTGTAGGCGGTGTCGAAGGCTTCGGCGGCGGCGTGCCGCAGGGCGGGGCCGAGTCCGCCGAGCGTGATCAGGTCGGGGTCGTGGATGTTGGCCAGACCCGCGATGCCGATGCCGAGGGAGGTCGCGACGGCCCGGACCGCCTGCCGGGCGCGCGGGTCCACAGCGCAACGGTCGAGGACCTGCCCGGCGTAGCGCCGCGGGTCGGCGGGTGGGGATTCGCCGAGGTGGCGGGCCAGGCCACGGCCGTCGACGTCGAGGTCCCAGCAGCCGCGGGCGCCACAGGGGCAGCGCTGTTCCCGGTCGCCGAAGGGCAGGTGGCCGTACTCGCCGGCGGCGCCGTGCGCGCCCGTCACCGGCGCCCCGGCGATGGTGAGCGTGCCGCCGATGCCGACCCCCACGATCAGGTGCAGGGCGGTGCCGGCCGCGACGGCGGCGCCGGTGCGGGCCTCGGCGACGCCGGCGAGGGTCGCGTCGTTGCCGAGCAGCAGCGGCAGGTCCGTGCCGGCGGTGATGGTGGTGAGGTCGACCGAGCGCCAGCCGAGGGTGGCGGCCTGTACGAGGTGGCCGTCATGGATGGTGCCGGCGACCGCCAGCGAGACCGCGCGAAGCCGCGTGCCGTACCGGTTGCGGGTCGCCTCGACGCTGTGCCGTACGGCGGCCAGCACGGTGGCCGGTTCACGGGTGCGGTGGGAACGGGCCCGCACCTCGTGCAACTGCCCGTCGATGGTCGCGACGGCGTGTCGCCAGTCCTCCTGCCGCAGGTCGACGGCGAGTACCACCGGCCCCTCGGGATGCGGTCGCAGGACGGTCGTGGGCCGGCCCCGCCCCCGTGCCGGCGCGGGTGTCTCGGTGAGCAGGCGCAGGTCCCGCAGCCGGGCGGTGATCTCGGTGGCGAAGCCGCTGGTCAGCTGCAACTCGGCGGCCATGGCGGCGCGGGTGATGCCCGGACGCCGGTGCAGCGTGGCCAGCACCTGCGACGCGGTGAGCCACCGGGCCGTCTCGGCGCGGTGCCGGGAAGGACTTGCCATGAGCGGGTCTCACCACCTTATCCTCGCGGTGCGAGTATATTACGGGAGGTGATCATGGACGTGTCGTCGGTCGGTGCGGTGCTGTTGGACATGGACGGCACTCTGGTGGACTCCGACGCCGCGGTGGAGCGGGCGTGGCGGGTGTGGGCGGCAGAGTACGACGTCGACCCGGAGGCGGTGCTGGCGATCGCGCACGGCAGTCCCGCCGACCGCACGGTGCGGCGACTGCTGCCGGGCCTGGACGACGCCGCGGTGGCCGCGGCAGCGGACTGGCAGCTGGCGTTGCAGTACGACGATCTGTCCGACGTGACCGCCACCCGTGGTGCGCCCGCGCTGCTGGAGACGCTGGCGCGGCTCGGGCTGCCGTGGGCGGTGGTGACCAGCGCCGACAGCCGGCTGGCGAAGGCCCGGCTCGGCGCGGCGGGAATCGACGCACCGGTGCTGGTCACGGTCGAGGACGTCACGGTGGGAAAGCCGGACCCGCAGGGCTACCTGCGCGCCGCCGAGCTGCTCGACGTCCCGCCGGCGCGGTGCCTGGTGGTGGAGGATGCCGACGTCGGCCTGCGGGCCGGACGGGCCGCCGGCGCGATGACCGCCGCGCTGAAGGGGCTGGACGGTGACCTTCGCCTCGATGACCTGGGCCAGCTGGCGGAGCTGCTGGCCGGGGCGGGCCCGCGTCCGTAGTGGCGCGGCGGGTGGGCTGCGCCAGGCCTTTCAGCGGGCACCGGCGTCGCCGCGGCGTCACGAGGGAAGCCAGCGGTCCAGGTAGGCCGTCAACCCCGCCAGGTCCGTGCCGCCGGACCGGTAGCCGACATGGCCGTCGGGGCGGACCAGGTACGTAGCGCTGACACCGGGCGCGAGGCCGAGCCGGCGCAACGCGCGGGCGGCGGGTACCGCTCCCCCCGTGCTGTCGGATTCGGTCAGCCGGTGCACGGTGAGCCGGCCCGGGTACCGCTGCGCCAGTCCGGCCGGATCGCCCGTCGGCCAGGCGGCCGGGGGTCCGCAGAGCAGCAGGTGCCACCCGGGCGCCGCGGTGAGCCGGTGCAGCGTGCCACCGCCGGCGCCGGAAACCGGCGCGTCGGGCAACCGGTCCCCGGCCCGCGGACCCTTGCGCGGCGGGCGGGGGCCGTCGGTCGACAGCGGGCTCCGCCGGTAGCCGATCCCCAGCTGCGACACCGTGCGGAAGGCGGCGGCCCGCACGAACCGGGGGGCGAGCACCGCGGGGAGCAGCGCCGGGGCGAGGCGGCCGCGGATGAAGCGGACGACCGGGCTGGTGGAGGTGGCCGCGGTGAAGGCGCGGTCGGTGAAGCGCAGCACCATCCGGCCGACCGGCGCCCGCTCGGCGTCATAGGTGTCCAGCAGGGTCGGATCGGCGCCGCCGTGCAGTGCGTGGGCGAGTTTCCACCCGAGGTTGACCGCGTCCTGGATGCCGGTGTTCATGCCCTGCGCGCCGGCCGGGCTGTGGATGTGCGCCGCGTCGCCGGCCAGGAACACCCGCCCGGCGCGGTAGCGGGTGGCGGCGCGGTGGTGCAACCGGAAGTTGGTCATCCAGACCGGGTCGTGCAGCCGCACCGTCGCGCCGGTGTAGGTGTCGGCGAGCGCCTGCACCTCGTCGAGGGTGACCGGCGACTCGGGCGGGGGCGCGTCGGCGGGCGGACGCATCACCAGCAGCCGCCAGCTGGCCGGGTGCCCCAGCGGGAAGAGGAACAACGGCCCCTGTCCGGACACGAACGCGTGCGCCGCGCCGCCGGCGACGCCGTCGGCCTCCAGGTCGGCCAGGACGAACGTCTGCGGGTACGCGCCGCCCTCGAAGCCGATCCCGGCGAGGTGGCGCACGGTGCTGTGCGCGCCGTCGCAGCCCACCACGTACCGTGCCGACACCGGTTCCTCGCGGCCGGCGGCGTGCCGCAGGGTGACCGCCACGCCGTCCCCGGTCTGGTTCATCCCCACCAGCTCGACGCCCCGCTCGACGCCGAGCCCCGCCGCCGCCAGGTGCTCGCCCAGGATGCGTTCGGTCTCCGCCTGGGACAGGAACAGCAGATGGGGGTACGCCGTGTCCCCCAGGCCCAGGTCGAACATCGGCACCGCCCGCACCCGGCCGTGGGCGTGCAGGCACAGCCGGACCGCGGGGTTGCCGCCGGCCAGCAGCTCGTCCGTCACCCCCAGGCCGGCGAGGACCTCCAGGGTGCGCGGTTGAATCGCCAAGGCCCGCGACTCGTGGGCCCGGTCGACCGCGCGGTCGACCACGCGGACCGGTACCCCGAAGGCGGCCAGCTGCGCCGCCATGGCCAGCCCGGTGGGCCCGGCCCCGACCACGAGCACGTCGACGGCGGTCATGGAACGACGACCGTCGGCGACCGACGACAACTGCCCATGCCTCGCTCCGATCTCGGGCGCGTAGCGCGCCGGTCGGGAACATCACTTCACAGAATAAAAACTTGCAGGCTCCGCAAGTTTCCTCGTAGCGTCGCCGGAGTGACCGTAACCGAACAGGCCGCCAGCGGGCGACGGGACCGCAAGAAGCGGCTGACGCGGGCGGCGCTGACCGCCGCCGCGCTGCGACTGGTCGCCGAACGCGGCCTGGAGCACGTGACGGTGGAGGAGATCAGCGAGGCGGCGGACGTCTCCTCGCGCACCTTCTTCAACTACTTCACCTGCAAGGACGACGCGCTCATCGCCGACCTGGCGGTCGACCGCGACCGCGTCGTGGCCCGGCTGGTGGCCGCCCCACCGCAGGTGCCGGCGCTGTCGGCCGTCCGGATCGCCCTCGACGAGGCGATCGACACGATGGAGTCCGAGCGCGAGCTGTGGCGGCTGCGCCTGGCGGTCATCGCCCAGAATCCCGCGCTGCTGCCCCGCCTGATGGCCGGCAACCTCGAGACCGAGCAGGCCATGATCCAGGCGATCGCCGCGCGCCTCGCTGTCGATCCGGACCACGGCCACCCGGCGCTGGTCACCGCGGTGGCCGGCGCGGCATTCCGCACCGCGATGCTGCGCTGGGCCGCCGACACCGACGGCCGCACACTGCGCGACTTCGTGGACGAGGCGTTCGCGGCAATCGCCGCCGGCCTGCCGGATCCCTCGCCCACCTCCTGATCCACCAGTCCTCCGCCCCGGCGCATCCGTTCCGGGGCCAGCCAATCCGGATCCACCCCGAAAGGGAGCGTCAATGACCACAACCGTCCCGCCCGCCGACCCGGCCGAGGTCGTCGGCACGCGCATGTCGCGTCGGGAGGTTCTCCAGGCCCTCTCCGGCCTGATGGTGGGCATGTTCGTGTCCATCCTCGCCTCCACGGTGGTGGCGAACGCGCTGCCGCGGATCATCGCCGATCTGCGGGGCAGCCAGACCGTCTACACCTGGATCGTCACCAGCGAACTGCTCGCCATGACGGCGACCGTGCCGCTGTGGGGCAAGATGGCCGACCTGTACAGCAAGAAGCTGCTGATCCAGCTCTCGCTGGGGCTGTTCGTGGTGGGTTCGCTGATCGCGGGCTTCACGCCGAACGTGGAGGTGCTGCTGGTCAGCCGGGTCGTGCAGGGCATCGGCGCCGGTGGCATGACGGCGCTGGCCACGATCGTCATGGCGGCGATGATCCCGCCGCGTGAGCTGGGCCGCTACGCCGGCATCTTCGGCGCGGTCTTCGGTGTCGGCACCATCGCCGGTCCGCTGATCGGCGGCCTCCTCGTCGACACGTCGTGGCTGGGCTGGCGGTGGTGCTTCCTGATCGGGGTGCCGTTCACCATCCTGTCCATCGTCCTGCTGCAGCGCACCCTGCACCTGCCGGTCGTCCGCCGCACGGTGAAGATCGACTGGTGGGGCGCGGTGCTGATCACCTCGGGCGTCTCCACGCTGCTGATCTGGTCGTCGCTGGCGGGCAACAAGTTCGCCTGGGCCTCGGGCTGGACGGCCGCGATGGTCACCGCCGGTGTGGTCCTGCTGGCGCTGGCGGTCCTCGTCGAGTCGCGGGCGGCGGAGCCGATCGTCCCGCTGGGCATCTTCCGCAACCGCACGGTCTCGCTGGCCACCGTCGCCAGCGTGCTGGTGGGCGTCGCGATGTTCGGCGGCACCGTCTTCCTGTCCCAGTACTTCCAGATCTCGCTGGGCAAGTCGCCGACCGTCGCGGGCCTGATGAGCCTCCCGATGATCTTCGGTCTGCTGGTTTCGTCGACGATCGCCGGCCAGCTCATCACGAAGTTCGGCCGGTGGAAGGCCTACCTGGTGGCCGGCGCCGCGGTGATGACCGTCGGGATGCTGCTCCTGGGCACCATCGACGCCCGCACCAGCGTGGTCGTGCTGTCGACCTACATGGCCGTGCTGGGCATCGGCGTCGGCATGCTCATGCAGAACCTCGTGCTCGCCGCCCAGAACGACGTGCCGGCCCACGAACTCGGCGCCGCCACCTCCGTGCTGACCTTCTTCCGCAGCATGGGCGGGGCCATCGGGGTCAGCGCGCTCGGCGCCGTCCTGGCCAACCGGGTGACCTCGCTGATGACCGAGAAGCTCGGCCCGGCCGCGGCGACCGGCGGCGGCTCCGCGGAGGTGCCGGACCTGTCCACCCTGCCCGAGCCGGTGCTGCGCATCGTGCAGGACGTGTACGGCATCGCCACCGCCGACCTGTTCCTGGTCGCCGCGCCGGTCGCGGCGCTCGCGCTGGTCGTCGTGCTGTTCATCAAGGAGAAGCCGCTGCACACCCTCAGCGGCGACGAGCGACGCGCCCAGGAGGAGGCGGCCGCGCAGGTGCCGGTGCACTGAGCGGTAGGACGGTGACGGGGGCGGGCCGGTCGGCCCGCCCCCGTTCCATGTCCGCCGGCAGTCCGGCCGCCCACCGGTGCCGGCGCGCCTCCGCACTGGTCACGCGGTATTCGCGAGTTCAAACTCCGCCGTTGTCACGACTTCGGGGTGGGAAACTCACCGCCGATCGATGACTCATCGCACTTCGCACGCCTCTCGGCCGTCCGCAGGATGGACCCCAACCGACCAGGCGGCGGAGGCAGGCGACATGGATGAACGGTACGACTCGTACTGCGCGGTCGATCCGCTCTTCTACGACTCGTTGGCCAGCGCGAGCACCGTGGTCGCCGGCTACGCGACGGACCGCCCGGTGCCGGACGGCTGGGAGTGCGAGGTCAAGGACGACTGGCTGATCCACGGCCCGGTCGACGGCTCGCTCCCCCAGCAGGGTTGGAAGATCCACGTGTCGGCCCGGCTGGACAACGCCGAACGGGTGCTGACCCGGGTGATGGACTACTGCCAGCCGCGCGGCATCCCGTTCAAGCACCTGCGCGGGCCGCGGATGCTGCTCATGCGCAACAGCAAGTACGCCCGCCGGGCCGCCAGCGGCAAGTTCATCACGGTCTACCCCCGCGACGACGCCGAGCTGGAGCTGACCGCCAAGGAACTGGCGGCGCTGCTCGACGGCGAGCGGGGGCCGTACATCCTCAGCGACCTGCGCTACGGCGACGGCCCGGTCCACCTGCGCTACGGCGGCTTCGCCGCCCGGTACTGCCTCTCCCCCGACGGGCAGGTGGTGCCGGCCATCGAGGACGCGAGCGGCAGCCTGGTGCCGGACCGCCGCGACCCGGTCTTCCACGTGCCGGAGTGGGTCACCCTGCCTGACTTCCTCGCCCCGCACCTGGCCGCCCGCAACGCGGCGAGCACCACCGCGCTGCCGTACCGGATCGAGAAGGTGATCCACTTCTCCAACGGCGGCGGCCTGTACGAGGCCCGGGACACCCGCACCGGGGACCGGGTGGTGTTGAAGGAGGCCCGGCCGTACGCGGGACTGGACGCCACCGGCGCGGACGCGGTGACCCGGCTGCGGCGGGAGGCCGAGGTGCTGCGGCAGCTCGCGGACGTGCCGCACCTGGCGCGGGTGCACGACGAGTTCAGCTTCGGCGGGCACGAGTTCCTGGCCCTGGCGTTCGTCGAGGGCCGGCCGCTCAACCAGCTGGTGGTGGAGCGCTACCCGCTGGTCCACGCCGACGCCGACCGGGCCGCGTACACCCGCTGGGCGTTGGACGTGCACGGGCAGGTGACCGAGGCGGTGGACGCCATCCACGCCCACGGGATCGTCTACGGCGACCTGCACATGTTCAACATCCTGGTCGGCGACGACGGGACCGCCACGCTGGTCGACTTCGAGGTCGCCGCGCGCGCCGACGCGGCGGGCCGGCCGGCGCTGCGCAACCAGGCCTTCGCCGCCCCGCGCGACCGCACCGGCTTCGACGTCGACCGGTACGCCCTGGCCTGCCTGCGGCTGGCGCTCTTCCTGCCGCTGACGGCCATGCTGCGGCTCGCCCCGGAGAAGGCGGCGCACCTGGCCGACGTGGTGGCCGAGAACTTCCCCGTGCCCCGGGACCTGCTCGACGAGACGGTCGCCGTGATCATCGGCGGCCGGGCCGGGGTGCCGGACGGCCACGGTGGGACGCCGGACGAACGGGCCGCGGTGCCGGCGGACACCAGCGGCGCCGTCCGGGTGGACCCGGACGACTGGCCGGGACTGCGCGACCGCCTCGCCGCCGCGATCGCCGCCAGCGCCACCCCGCACCGCGACGACCGGCTCTTCCCCGGCGACATCCGGCAGTTCGCGGGCAGCGACGGCGGGCTGAACCTCGCCCACGGCGCGGCCGGGGTGCTCTGGGCGTTGCACACGAGCGGCGCGCCCACCGAAGCGGAGCACGAGCGGTGGCTGATCGACCGGGTACGCGAACCCGCCTCCGGCAGCCGGCTCGGCCTCTACGACGGGCTGCACGGCATCGCGTACGTGCTGGACCGGCTCGGGCACCGCGACGAGGCCCTGCGCCTGCTCGACCTCTGCCTGGACCAGCCGTGGACGGACCTGGGCAACGACCTGATCGGCGGCCTCTCGGGCGTCGCGCTGAACCTGACCCACTTCGCCGGGGTCACCGGCGAGCGGCGGTACGCCGACGCCGCCCGGCAGGCGGTCGACCTGGTCGTCGAGCGGCTGGGCGACGTCGACTCGGTGGCCGAGGTCAGCGGCGGGCGGCACCCGTACGCGGGACTGACCCGCGGCGGGGCCGGGGTGGCGCTGATGCTGCTGCGCCGGTACGAGCTCGACCGCGACCCGGTGCTGCTCGACCACGCCGCCACCGCGCTGCGCCAGGACCTGCGCCGATGCGTGCAGCGCGACGCCGGCCACCTGGAGGTCAACGAGGGCTGGCGGACCATGCCGTACCTCGCCGAGGGCAGCGTCGGCATCGGCCTCGTGCTCGACCAGTACCTGCGCCACCGCCCGGATCAGCGGTTCGACACCGCGGCGGCGGCGATCCGGCGCTGCGCCGACTCCCCGTTCTACGCCCAGTCCGGCCTCTTCGCCGGCCGGGCGGGGATCGTCACCTACCTGGCCGGGCGGGGCGAGTACGACCCGGCACGGCAGCAGGCCCGGTTGCTGAGCTGGCACGCCCTGCCGTACCGGGGGCTGACCGCCTTCCCCGGTGACCAGTTGCTGCGGCTCTCCATGGACCTGGCCACCGGCACCGCCGGCGTGCTCACCGCCCTTGCCGCGACCCGACCGGCGGCAGCCCGGCTGCCGTTCCTGACGCCGCTGCCGAACGCGAGGCCGCCGTCGGACGCGAATCCGCCGTCAAAGGCGGGGCCGCGTCCGGCCCTGAGGCCGCTGCCGGCCGCGACGCCGGCGGGGTCGGCCGGCTGACCGGCCACCGAAGCTCCCCGGGTCACCCCGGGGCCGACCGACCCGACTCATGTGGAAGGAGGTGCAACGACATGGCTCTGCTCGACCTCCAGGGGATGGAACTGCCGGCCGCCGAGCGTACCGGTGGCGGCAGCCGCGCCAGCCTGCTGCTCTGCGGCGACAGCTCGCTGAGCGTCACCACCTGCAACTGAGGTGGCGGTCGTCGATCCGACGATCACCCGAGAAGCCCAACTCCGCACCACGAGAGAAAGAGGAACCGACATGGCTCTGCTCGACCTCCAGGGAATGGAACTGCCGGCCGCCGAGCGCACCGGTGGCGGCAGCCAGGCCAGCCTGCTGCTCTGCGGCGACAGCTCGCTGAGCGTCACCACCTGCCACTGACGATCAGTTCGCCTGGCCCCGGGCCGGTTCACGCCGGTCCGGGGCCGCGGCGTGAAAGAGGTGTGATGACCCCGGCCAACCGGCTCCTGCTGCGCGCCGTCGGGTCCGCCGGCTGGTGGACCCCGGTGCTGGCCGTGGTCGCGGTGGTCGGCGTGGCGGCCGAACTGGCGTTGCCCGTGACCCTGGGCCGCGCCGTCGACGCCGCCGTCGGTACGGCGCCGGGCGCCTCGTCCGGCCACTGGCTCGCCGCGGTGGTCGCGCTGATCGCCGTGCTGGTCGCCACCGACGCGGTACGGGACTACGGCACGGGCGCGGCCACCGCCCGTTCGGTGGCCGGGCTTCGGCACACGCTGGCCCGACACATCTTCGCCCTCGATCCACGGATCGCGGCCCGCCGTCCGGTGGGCGACCTGGTGGGCCGGCTGGTGGGCCAGGTGGCCGACGCCGGGCAGGCCGCCCCGACCGTCGTACTGGCCGGCACGGTGCTGCTGCCGCCGCTGGGCAGTCTGGTGGCGCTCACCCTGATCGACCCGTGGCTCGGCCTCACCTTCGTGGTGGGGCTCCTGCTGCTCGGCGTGCTGCTGCGCAACTTCGTCGCCGACGCCTCGACCGCGGTCGCCGGCTACCAGCAGGCCCAGGGGGAACTCGCCGGCCGGATGGTGGAGGCGCTCGCCGGGGCGCGGACCATCGCCGCCGCCGGCACCGCCGAACGGGAGGTCGCGCGGGTGCTGACGCCGGTCGCCGCGCTGCGCGCGCACGGCGCGCGGACGTGGACCGTGCTGGCCGGCGCGGCGACCCGCGGCGCGGTGGTCAACCCGCTGCTGCAACTGGCCGTCGTCGCCGTCGGCGGGCTGTCGCTGGCCGCCGGGCGGATGACCCCCGGCGAGCTGCTGGCCGCCCTGCAGTACGCGGCGCTCGGCGCCGGCCTGGGCACCGTGGTCGGCGCCCTGAACAAGGCGGTCCGGGTCCGGGCCGGCTGCCGGCGCGCGGCCGAGGTGCTGGGCGAGCCGGTCCGCCGGTACGGCACCCGGACGCTGCCCCCCGGACCGGGCGAGCTGGAGCTGCGGGAGGTGAGCGTGCGGGGCGACGACGGGCGGCTGCTGCTCGACCGGGTCGACCTGCGGGTCCCCGGCGGGACGCTGCTAGTCGTCGTCGGGCCGTCCGGGGCGGGCAAGTCGCTGCTCGCCGCCGTCGCCGGACGACTGCGGGACCCGGACTCCGGCGAGGTACGCCTGAACGGCGTGCCGCTGCCCGAGCTGGCCCCGGCGGCGCTGCACGCGGCGGTGGGCTACGGGTTCGAACGGCCGGTGCTGGTCGGTGACACGGTCGGCGAGGCGGTCGGGTGCGGCGCCGACCCGGTGCCGGTGAGCAGGGCGGCGGCCATCCACGACTTCGTCGAGCGGCTGCCCGGGCGCTACCGCACGCCGCTGGCCGAGGTCGCCATGTCGGGCGGGGAACGGCAGCGGCTCGGGCTGGCCCGCGCGCTGCGCGCCGGACGGCTGCTGGTCCTCGACGACGCCACGTCCAGCCTGGACACCGTCACCGAGTACCGGGTGACCCGGACGCTGACCGGGCCGGGCGACCGGCGTACCCGGATCGTGGTCAGCCACCGAGTCGGCATGGCCGCGCGGGCGGACCTGGTGGCCTGGGTGGACGGTGGGCGGCTCCGCGCGGTCGGCCCGCACCGGGTGCTGTGGGACGACCCCGACTACCGAGCGGTGTTCCGGGCGTGAGCGCGGTCGGCGAGGTGACCCGGGCGGCGCTGCGGGCGCG
The DNA here is from genome assembly GCF_018070095.1 of Micromonospora sp. U56. Lineage (NCBI taxonomy): Bacteria > Bacillati > Actinomycetota > Actinomycetes > Micromonosporales > Micromonosporaceae > Micromonospora > Micromonospora sp. U56. The sequence continues at coordinate 8,364 of NZ_JAGPYL010000006.1, read as the reverse complement.
CCGCGCCGAGCTGTGCCGGTTGGCGGGCTGGTCGGTGGCCGAGGCGTTGCCGGCGGGGCTGGCCGGGCTGCTCACCGCACGGGCCGTCGACGACGGCTTCCTGGCCGGGCGCCCGGCGACCGGGCTGCTCTGGTTGGGCCTGCTCGCGGCCGCCGTGCTCATCGGCGCGGTCGGCACCAACCGGGCGTACGCGCTGCTCGGGGACGTGGTGGAGCCGTTCCGCGACGACCTGCTGCGCCGGGTGGTCGCTGGCGCGCTGGAAGGTGCGACGGGTGGTCGCGGCGACGACGCGGCGGTGGCCCGGCTGACCCACCAGGTGGAGATGGTGCGGGACACCTACGCCGGGCTGTTGATGGTGGTACGCGGCTTCCTGTTCGCCGCCGGCGCCGCCGTCGTCGGCCTGTTCTCCCTGTCAGCGCCGGTCGCGTTGCTGGTCACGGTGCCGGTGCTGGCCGGCCTGGGGCTGTTCGCGGCGGCCCTGCCGGCGATGATCGCCCGGCAACGGCAGTACGTGCTGGCCGACGAGCGGCTGGGCCGGGTCGCCGTCACCGCCGTGGCCGGCCACCGCGACGTCACGGTCAGCGGCGCGCGGGACCGGACCACCCGGTGGGTCGGCCGGTACGTCGACGACCAGGCGCGGGTGGAGCGACGGTTGGCCACCATGGCCGCCACCCGGGGGTTGACCCTGGCCGTGGGCGGCTGGGTGCCGGTGCCGGTGGTGCTCCTGGCCACCCCGTGGCTGGTCCGGCAGGGGCTCGGGCCGGGCGCGGTGCTCGGCGCCCTGGTCTACGTCGTGGGTGGCGTGCAACCCGCCCTGCACACCCTCGTCCAGGGCGTGGCCGCCGGCGGGCTGCGCTTCGCCGTCACCCTCGACCGGCTGCTGCGCACGGACGTCCCGGTGCGCACCCCGGCGCCGGCCACCGCCCGGGTCCCGCGGCAGACCGCGCCGGCGCTGTCCCTGCGCGGGGTGACCTTCCGGTACGGCCCGCACGCCGACCCGGTGCTCGACGGACTCAACCTCGACGTGCCGGCCGGGGACCACCTGGTGATCGTGGGCGCGAGCGGGATCGGCAAGTCGACCCTGGCCGGGCTGATGGCCGGGGTGCTGTCGCCGCAGGCCGGCACGGTGCGCGTCGGTGGGGTGCCGGTGGCCGGCGCCACGCCGGCGGAACTGGCCGGCCGGCGCGTCCTGATCCCGCAGGAGGCGTACGTCTTCACCGGCACCCTGCGGGAGAACCTGACGTACCTCCGGCCCGACCTGCCGGATCCGGCGATCACCCGGGCGGCGACCCGGCTGGGGCTGACCGGGTTGGTGGACCGGCTCGGCGGCTACGACGCGACGCTGCGCCCGGCGGACCTCTCCGCCGGGGAACGTCAGCAGCTGGCCCTGCTGCGGGCCTGGCTCTCCCCCGCGCCCCTGATGATCCTCGACGAGGCGACCTGCCACCTGGACCCGGCGACCGAGGCGCGGCTGGAGGAGGCCTTCGCCGACCGGCCCGGCACGCTGGTGGTGATCGCGCACCGGGTGAGCTCGGCGCTGCGCGCCCGCCGGGTGCTGCTGCTCGACGGGCGGGCCGCGCTGCTCGACAGCCACCGGGGCCTGCTGGACCGCTCGACCGCGTACCGGGAACTGGTCGGCTACGGGGAGGCGGACCTGCTCAGATCCAGCCCGACTCCCGGGCGATCCGCACCGCTTCCAGCCGGGTACGCGCGCCGGTCTTCGCCATGATCCGGGACAGGTGGTTGCGCACCGTCCCGGCGGACAGGACCAGGCGCTCCGCGATGTCCCGCACCGGATGGCCCTCGGCCGCCACGTCGAGCACCTCCCGCTCGCGCGGGGTCAGCGGGCTGCCGGCGACCGCCAGCGCCGCGACCACCAGGTCGGGATCGAGCACCACCTGACCATCGGCGAGCTGCCGGACGCCCTCGACGATCCGCCCGGGGGCCCCGTCGTGGCTGCGGACGCCACCGTGCCCCGGTCCCCGTCGACGACGGCGACGTCGGGACGCTCGGCCCGCAGGGCGGACCGCAGCTCGTCCGGCGTGTCCGCCTCGCCGACGACGTCGATGTCGTCCTCGGCGTCGAGCAGCTGGGCGAGCGCGCCGCGGACGAGTGCGCCCTGGAGCGCGAGCAGAGTGCGGACCATGCAGACTCCCCGTCATCAACCCCCGTTGTTGACGTCACGTGCGCGAGCGATGACGCACGGTCAGGAATCCTATTGAAATCGGCTCCGGCGCGACACCCCGGTCCGCGTGTCGTCAGATCCAGCCGGCGTCCTGGGCGCGCTGGATCGCGTCCCACCGGCTCCGCCCGCCCGTCTTGCGCAACAGGGTCGACACGTGGTTCCGGACGGTGCCCGGGGCCAGATGGAGCCGGGCGGCGATCTCCTTCGTGCGCAGTCCCCGGGCGGCGGCGGCAGCGACCTCCCGTTCCCGCTCGCTGAGCGGGTTCACCGCCGCGTCGAGCGCGGCCAGCGCGGTCAACGGATCGATCATCAGCTGCCCGTCGGCGATCGCCCGGAGCTGGTCGATCAGTTCGTCCGGCGGCACGTCCTTGGCGATGACCCCGCGCACCCGGGCACCGAGCGCCCGGCGCAGCACCCGCGCGGTGCGCCGGGCGGTCAGCACGACCACGGCACATTCCGGCAACCGGGCGTGCAGGCGTCCGGTCAGGGCCGACGGATCGCGCACCGCGTCGAGGTCGACCAGGGCCAGGTCGGGCCGCGTGGCGGCGACCGGCTCCGCGACGCCCTCGGCCGGGTCGCACTCCCCCGCCACCTCGAAACCCGGTGCGCCGGCGAGGACCGCGGCCACGGCGGTACGCAGCAGCCCGGGCTCCCCGACCACCACGACCCGGACCGTCGCCCGCTCCCCGACGTCCGCCGGCCGGGGCGCTGTCTCGTCCAGTACGTCGTCCACCGGGTCACTGTGCCCCCGGGGCCACCCACCCATGCGTCCTTTACGGATCGCGGCGGACCGGCGTTCGCCCAGGCGATGCAAGCGGGGCGGAACCCGCGCCTACGTGCCGATCCGGCGTGGTTCGAGCCGGGTGGCCGCCGGCCCGGTGAGCTGCCAGAACTCCTTCGGCAGTTGGGCGACGAAGTCCCCGTACTCCTTCTCGCTGACCGCCGCACGCAGCGTGTCCAGCACCGCGCGCGCACCGTCGGTCGCCGTCTGAAGATTGACCGCGGCCCGGGCCTGGATCCGCTCGAAGAATTCGGCGAGCCCGAACGGTACGGAACCTTCGTCGGCTGCGGACATGTAGACCCGCAGTTCCTCGGGAAGCTGCGCGGCGAGGTCCCGGGCCTGACCACCACTGATCCGTTCCGCCAACGCCTCCAGCGTGGCACGGGTGACGGGCTCGGCCTGCGACGGCAACACCCCAGGTCGTGACGCCACCGCCTGGATGAACTCCGCGTGGTTCACTCGGACCCCCTCTCGCACCGGACCGTGCGGGTACCCGCGAGCGGATGGCCGAAACGGGGTCGGTCCCGCGCGGAGGCCGCACCCCTGGCAGCGCCGTGATGCGGGGCCGGGAAGCTCAGACCGAGGCGCGCGCCGCAGCCACGATGGCGCTGACCCCGATCCCCGCCTGGTCCATCAGCTCGGTGGGCGTCCCGGAGGTGGGCAGCCCGCGTACCGCCAGGTGGGTCAGCCGGAACGGCTCGGCGAGGTCGGCCAGCGATTCGAGAACGGCCGACCCCAGGCCACCCTCGGGGTAGTGGTCCTCGACGACCACCAGCCGGCCGCCGGTGTCCCGGACGGCGGCGAGCAACCGCTCCCGGTCCAGCGGCTTGACCGAGTAGAGGTCGATGACCCGGGCGTTGATCCCGGCGGAGGCCAGCTCGTCGGCGGCGGCCAGGCAGTTGTGCACGGTCACCCCGGCCCCGATCAGCGCGACCCGGTCGTCGTCGCCGCCGCGCAGCAGCTTGCTGCCGCCCACCGGGAAGGGTTCGTCGTTGTCGTAGAGCACAGGGTGCCCGCCGCGGGTGGTGCGCAGGTAGTTGACGCCCTTGCGGTCGACCATCTGGGCGACGAGAGCGGCGCAGGAGACGGCGTCGCTGGGATAGAGCACCGTCGACCCCTGGACGGCGCGCATGGCGGCCAGGTCCTCCAGCCCCATCTGGGAGGGACCGTCCGCCCCGATCTCCACGCCCGCGTGGGACCCGGACAGGGCGATGTCGGCCCGGGAGACGCCGGCCATCCGGACGAAGTCGTAGGCGCGGGAGAAGAACGCCGCGAACGTCGAGGCGAAGGGCCGGTACCCGCGCACCTGCAGCCCGACCGCCGCGGCGACCATCTGCTGCTCCGAGATGAACATCTCGAAGTAGCGGTCGGGGTGGGCGTCGGTGAACCGGTCGGCGCGGGTGGAGTCGCTGACCTCACCGTCGAGGACGACCACGTCCGGCCGGACGCCCACCGCGCGCAGCGCGTCCCCGTACGCGTTGCGGGTGGCGACCTTCGCGCCCCGGTCGTACCGCGGCAACTCAAGCGGCTGAGCTGCGGGGGCGCCGGTGGGCGGGGCGGGCTCGGGCTGCGGCCCGGTGACCCGGATCTGGCGTACCCCGCCGAGAGCGTCGACGGCCCGCTCGGCAAGATCGGGTTTCAGCGGCTTGCCGTGCCAGTCCGGCTTGTTCTCGATCTCGGGTACGCCCTTGCCCTTCACCGTGCGGGCGAGCACGACGGTGGGACCGGTCGCCTGCCGGGCCCGGCCGAGCGCGTCGTCGATCGCGGCCAGGTCGTGGCCGTCGATGACGATCGCCTGGCAGCCGAACGCCTCGACCCGCCGCCGGTAGGTGTCGAGGTCCCACTCCAGCTCGGTCGGCCCCCGCTGCCCCAACCGGTTCACGTCGACCAGCACGGTGAGGTTGCGCAGCCCGTAGTGGCCGGCCTTGTCCAGCGCCTCCCAGACGGAGCCCTCGGCCGTCTCGCTGTCGCCGCAGAGCACCCACACGTGGTACGGCAGCTGATCGAGGTACCGGCCGGCCAGCGCGATACCGACGCCGACCGGCAGTCCCTGACCGAGCGAACCGGTGGCGACGTCGACCCAGGGCAACGCCGGGGTGGGATGCCCCTGCAGACGCGACCCGAACCGGCGGTAGGTGTCGACCAGCTCCTGGTCGCTGATCGCACCCACCGCCTTGAAGACCGCGTACAGCAGCGGCGAGGCGTGGCCCTTGGAGAAGATCAGGTGGTCGTTGGCGCGGTTGCCCGGCTCCGCCCAGTCGTAGCGGACGTGCCGGGAGATCAGCACCGCCAGCAGGTCGGCGGCGGAGAGGCTCGACGTCGGATGCCCGGACGCGGCCCTGGTGCTGCACCGGATCGAGTCCACCCGCAGCTGGGCGGCGACCTCACCCAGTTGGGTGAGCTGCTCCTCGTCGAGAGTCCGCTCTGCTTCCATCGTCACCGGTATCGCCTCCAGCGATCGGCCCTTCGGCCAGCCCTCGGTGCCGGGCCGTCCGGCCGATCGACCGGGCCGCTCGCCGCTGACCGGCTCCGCACCTACGGTAGCCAGGAAACCGGGTCGCCATCCGGTAACCACCGATATGCCGGCCTGAGTCCGGAAGCTCACCTCGCGACCGGGCGGCGCGGGCCCGCCGGGGGTGTCCGGGCGCGCACCGCCGTTTGCCGTGGTGGTGCACGGGTAGATGCCGCCATCGGCCAAGAGGAGGGCTCCGACCGTGGACAGCAACGACTTCATCGGCATGGTGGCGAAGCGGGCGAACACGTCGTCGGCGCGAGCAACCGCTCTCACCCAGGCCACGCTGCGGACCTTGGCGGAACGGATAGACGGGGGCGAGGCCCGTGACCTCGCCACCCAGCTTCCCGAGGACCTCAAGGCGTACGCGTTCGCCTCCAGCGAGACCGGCGAGCGGTTCGGGCTCGACGTCTTCGTGCAACGGGTCAGTGGACGCGCCGAGGTGAAGCCGGCACTGGCCGAGATCGGCATGCGGGCGGTGTTCGACACCCTCCGCGAGACCATCCCACCCGGCGACTACGACGACGTCGTATCCCAGCTCCCGGCGGAACTCGGCCAGGTCGCCGACCCGGTGGCGCCCTTCGACGGGCGGCGCGCCCGCGGCTAGGGTGTGCCGTCCGGCGCGCACCCGCGGCACCGTCGGTGGCGCGGCGGCTCAGCCGTCCAGGCGGCGGACCATGTTCATGATGGTCTCCACCTGCGCGCCACCCTTGATCGGGTAGTTGGTCGCGCCGAGGTAGCCCCACCAGTCCCAACAGCCGTTCGGGTTGCTGGAACTGGTGCTCGCCTGCGGGTAGAGCACGATCAGGTTGTTGGTGTCGGCGTACTGGTTCAGGTTGGCCCGGTCCACGAACGCGGTGCCGACCTTGCCGTACCCCTGGAGACAGCCGTGCAGGGCGACCAGCAGCCGGCACGACTGCCCGGCCGCGCACGACGACGGCACGTAGGCGAAGCCGTTGTCGTCCATGCTCAGGCCGGGAGCCCAGCCGTTGACCGCGTGGGTGTTCTGGCTGAACCGGATGAGCGTGCCCCCGAGCGCGCCGGTGTTCGGTGCGGAGACGCTGCCCAGCAGCGTGCGCAGCAGGCTGTTCTGCGGGTCGGTCCCACAGTTGTTGAGGAACGGCGACGCGGTCGCGGTGCACGCAGCCGTCCCGTACGGCGACACCCAGGCGTGCCCGGCCGACGAGGCGCTGTCGTACTGCACGCTGGCGTCGAAGTGCTGGTAGAAGCGGACCAGGTCGTCGGTGACCGACTTCTTCACCGTGTTGTCGTTGTTGCCGTGGAAGACGTACACGGGATCGCCGGAGAGGTTGCTCACCGGGTCGACCCAGCCGTAGGACGCCCAGGTCCGGGTGTACGTCTGGAGGGCGGACAGGTTGGTCGGGTACTGGTTGTCGCCGCAGCCGTAGATCGCCTGGGAGACGTTGTTCTGCGCGCAGTAGTACGGCCCGGCGGCGAAGATCGCCGCGCCCCGGATCCGGGACGAGTAGGCGACGTGCAGCTGGGTGGCCAGGTAGCCACCGGAGGAGACGCCGGCGACGTAGACGCCGGAGACGTTGTAGGCCCGCAGCGACCCGGAGACCGGGGCCTTGGTGGACGGGGTGGTGGCCTGGGCGGGGGCGGCGGTGGTCAGGACCAGCAGCAGGACGGCGGCGAGGACGGTAGTGGTGGCCTTCAGCGATGTCTTCACAACGCTCTCCTGTCCGGGAGCGCCGGCGGTGGTGTCGGCGTGCGCAGACGCTAACGTGACATAGACCTCACTGGATATGAGCGGGGCCGACATGTCGCGCGGTGCCGAGGTGTGGCCGTCACCTGTCTTCGGGCCGCCGATGCCGGATACCGTCCGTTGGCACGGGTGGCGCCGAGCCGGTGATCCGTCAGCGCAGGAACGCGGCCAGGGTCTGCCCGAACGACTCCGGGTCGTCGAGCCAGGGGTAGTGTCCGCCGCCGGGTTGCACGGCCAGTTCGCCCTGCGGGAACAGGCCGGCGTACTCGGCGGCGCGCTTCGGGGGAAGCGCCACGTCGTACTCGCCGGTGAGCAGGAGGACCGGCGCCTCGAGGCGGGTCAGGGCGGACCTGGTGGCAGCCGGGTCGGGCCCGCCGGCGGCGTAGTACCCGGCCGCCGCTTCCGGGCTCCTGCCGGCCTCCTCCCGGGCCAGCTGGGCCTGCCGGGCGGCATCCCACCGTCCGTGCATGAACGGGGTGATCGCGGCCCAGTCCTCGGCGGTGGGCGCACCCGACCAGATCCGTTCGAAGGCGGCAAAGGCCGCCGGGAACCAGGGCTCTCCGCGGCGCAGCTCGGCGACCTCACGGCGATCCAGGTCGGTGATGTCCAGACCGACCGGCCGGGGGCTCGGGTTGACCAGCGCGAGCCGGGCCACCCGGTCCGGGTGGCGGGCAGCGTACAGCACCGCGAGGCTGCCGCCGGCCGAGTGCCCGAGCAGGTCGATCCGGTCCCGGCCCAGGTGCACGCGCAGCGCGTCGACGTCGTCGACCAGCCGGTCGTACCGGTAGGTCGCCGGGTCCGCCGGCACCGCCGACTCCCCGGTCCCCCGCAGGTCGAGGCGGACCAGCGAGCGATGCGCGGACAGTCCACCCAGGTCACCGAGGTACGCCGAGGCCAGCATCGGACCGCCGGGCAGACAGATCAGCGGATCGCCCGCGCTGACCCGGTGGTACGCCAGCCGGGTGCCGTCAGCACTGTCGAATGTGGCCATGCGGAGATCATATCCGGGGCAGTCCGGTCCAACAGCGACAGATTCCGGGGGTGGATATACCAATCAGGGCCACCCCTTGAAAGGGGTGGCCCTGATTGAATGGTTGTCCGGCGGTGTCCTACTCTCCCACACCCTCCCGAGTGCAGTACCATCGGCGCTGGAGGGCTTA